>NZ_AUGI01000062.1 GCF_000422585.1 Hugenholtzia roseola DSM 9546 | reverse complement strand
AAACAATTTGAATAATAGGTTTTTGATACTTTTTGTGTAAAATAGCATGATATTCTTGCATGCGAAGCACCATATTAGGTTCATCTCTTGCTTGAAATTCTAATTGTAGGATAAATTCTTTTTCGTCTTGGGTGGTGATAAGGACTAAAAAGTCGGCTTCTCGTTCTAAGGTAGTCTGTAATTTATCCTTTAATAAAGCATGTTTTTTGATACCAAATCCCAACTGCTTTTCTGAAAATTGTAAGACATACGATAAGATATTTTCCTTTAAAATTTTATCGTAAAGATTTTGTTCTTTTTGATTAGGTTTTCCGTCTTCCATAAAAGATTTTATGCGCTAATTAGAGTGTGAAGATACGATTTTTTTGGATATTACCAAATTTTCTATACTTTTTCTATGCCGTTTTTGGTATCCTCAATAATGACTGAACGGCGCAAATGTAGGGACAAGACATTGCCTTGTCCGAAGTGAGATTGAAATAAGAAAGGATTTTCAGAGCCGAAAATAGGCTTCAATCCAAATTCTACTTTGTGTCAAATTTGAAAACGCAGATGCTTTAAGTGGGATTGATTAAAAGTGCTTGGCGTTAGTTTTCCAAAAAACGCTCCATCTCCTCTTTCCATGCCTCAAATTCTTTTTCACAGTAAGATTCGTGTCCGCAATGGGGGAAGGTTTTGAGCCTTTTGGGAGTAGTGGTAGGAATATTTCCGAAAATAAGCTCTATTTCGGAACGCTTGACACGCTCGTCTTGCTCGCCCCAAAGCAGCAACAGCGGCACTTGCACCGATTTGGCATATTCGGCAGGGGAATGTGAAAATGCCCAAAAGCCATTCTGTATGCTACCCCACAACATCAGCCATTCGGGAAGCAACCACGCAGGCAAGCCCATAAGGGCAAAGCGATTATGAACCGTATGGCGCATGGTGGCAAAAGGACATTCCAAGACAATACCCGCCAATTTTTCAAAAGAGGGCATTCCCTTGACTCCCTTTTCCTGCCGCGCTATGGCATGCAAGACCGCCGCCGCCCCCATCGAAGCCCCATAAAAATAAAGCCGCGAGGGATTGAATATTTGATTGCTCCACTCAAAAACGGCTTCTACATCTTTTGCCTCCTCATATCCTAAGGTTACTTGTGTGCCTTCGGAATTGCCATGCCCTACAAAATCCACTGCCAGCACCTGATAGCCCATCTGCTGCAAAGCGCGTGCTTCGGGCAGCAGGCGGCTTTTGTTGCCGCCGTAGCCATGAAAGAGCAAAAATAAAGGTGCGTTTTCTTTTTGGGCAGCAAAATGCCACGCTGCTAAACGGTATTTGCCCGCTCGTGTGGGTATGAAGTAAGATTTGGCTTCTTTTTGGTCTAAATCGGGGTGACGACTCTTAAATAGGGTAATACCCAAAAGAGCAGTTTTGAGCTTTTCAAGTTTATCCAACGATTCTATCTTGCGGCGCGAGGGTGCATCTGAATCTTCCTTTTCTTTGAAATGCGTAAAACGGTACGCCTGATTATAGACCACGACGTTGGCTAAGACCGCGCCGATAGAGATTGCCCAAAGCCATTTTTTCTTACTCATGTTAGTTTTCTGATAAATTGTGAATATGGAGAAAAACCCTTATCTTTGTAGGGTTGTTAGTTCAGAAGGATATAGGGCGGCAGTATTTTAGCACGCTATAAATAACCCGTAAAATAGCCTGTGGGTCTGAATAGTGGCAAAGCCTTTATCGGTCTAAGGCTACCCTTAACCGAAAAGAGATTCTGATTCGCCGAAAGCAAATCTATAAAAAGAGAGAAGGCTCGTAAAAAAGCATAAAATCTCAAATATGCCCATCTCTTTCGCTACCAAAGTCTCCCATGAACGACCCCATAGAGGACAAACAGCAGCCCCTTTCTGAATCCACACAAGCAAAACAGTGGCAAAACGCTTCGGACGATAAAAAACGCCCTTTGACCGATACAGAAATGCCTTTGGTAGAAAAGAAAAGCCCCGAATCCGAAAAAGAGCCGAATTTGGTACAAGATATGCAATTTGAGAGAGACAAACAAACACAAAATCCAGCCAACAAATCTCTATCTCCTCCTATCTTGGATAATAATTCCCCCCTCTGCAAAGTCATGAACGATTTTTCTCACTCCCTCGACCCCCAAAACGCTTTGCCGCCAAGCCTTCAAGAAATAGAGCAAGATGCCCTTGCCCACTTGAACGCAGAGGCGCAAACTGACTTTGCAGCCACCGAATTAGAGGCTTTTTATACCCAAGAGGACATCAAAGCCGAAGAAGAAGCCATTAAAGAAGCCTTCGACCTAACGCGCGACTTTGAAGAAACTACAACCAAAGAAGAACATACAGACGACCAGCCCCAACAAGTCCAGACAGAACACACCAACAATTATACCCCCCCTCATATTCAAAATCCTATCGGTATGACTTCCCTAACTGAAAATATCGCCCCTACTTTTGAAGACACTGCACAAGAAACGCCCTCAAATGCCGATAGTGCAGACATGGCAGATACCACAACTACGCCAACACACACGCCAGAATTTACAAAAACCAACTATTGGCTCGCGCTTTTATTTGGCACGCTTACCATTTTTCTAACGGCTTACCTTTGGGGAAAGGCTACCATGTGGGTAGATGAACACAGAAACGCTTACATGGCACTACCAATCGGACTTTTGGTAGGGGCAGTGGTTCGCATAAGCGGCAGAAACTATAATTGGAAGTTGGGCGCAATGTCGGTCTTGCTGGTCTTGATAGGCTGCTTTTTGGGCAATGTACTAAGTGCAGTAGAGCCTTTGGCAGTTTCTTTCAAGATGAGCTATGTAGAGATTTTCCAAATCTTCGACTTTTCACACGTCTGGGGCTTTTTGAAAGATAGATTCATACCCATCGATACCTTGTACTACTCGGTTGCCCTTGCTTTGGGTTTTCTCATTCCATTTTTTAGCTGGAAAAGAAAGTAGGAAAATAAGGCTCAAATAACGGTCTTGGTCTAAAAATCTCAAATTCAAGTATTTAGGTATTTGTAGCGCAACCCAAAAAGTTGCGCTATTTTTTTGTCCAGATTTGTTCAGATTTGTCCAAACTCGTGCCTGATTCTTTCCCTGACACAAACTCGACCGTTGGGTCTGATTTTTTTTTCGAAAAAAAAGCCTTTTTCAGTTTTTATATTTGCAACTTTGTTGCGTTTTCACTATGTTTGCAAATGAAAGGCTGTTGCAGAAATGAAACAGACGCGATTTCTTACTATTTTCCTTTAAAAGACACGAATCCGAATATGAAAATGATGTCATTAAACCCCACTTCTAAGCGTTTTTTAGGCGCATTAGCCATACTATTAGCAGGTTTTACTACCGCTTGCGATAAAGAAGACGAAACCCCGAACGACACACAAGCTCCCACGATTGAAAATTTGATGCTCAACGATAAAGACCATGACATAACCGTAGGGGCAGGTGCAAACTTGTTAGCGAAAGCTATCTTGAAAGACAACCTCAACTTAGGTGAAGCCAAAATCGACATTCACAGCAATTTCGACGGACACTCGCATGGCAGAGTAGAAACAACCGCCTTCGACCTTAGCCGCGTCATCAGACTTTCGGGAACGCAAATGAACCTACAAGAGCAAATTAGTATCCCTGCCGACGCTGCCACAGGCAACTACCATTTTATCGTTCAAATCATTGATGCGGCAGGAAATGAGGGCGATTTTGCCGAAGTAGAATTTGAAATTACGAGCAATAGCCAACCGCAGGTCAAGCTCACCGCACCAACTCCCGAAGCAGGCGAAGATGAGATTGATTTAGCAGAAGGCGAAATTTTGCGTCTGGCAGGTATGATTGAAGATGCCGACGGTTTAGAAGAAATAAAAATCAAGATAGAAGAAGAGGGCGAACATAACCATGGGCGCGTAGAAGCCGAACTTGATGAACCTTTCTATGAAAAAGAGTACAAACTCAATGGCGTTACTACCTTCGACCTGTCAAATGTTACGCCTATGACTATGCCAAACGAACACGCTGATTTGGTCTTGTACCTAACGGCTTTTGATACAAAGGGCAACACCAAAACGGTGAAATTGAAACTGCACGTGCATTAGTCTTTACGTTTGCAATCCTCTGCAAACGGGAAAGCAAAAAGGGGAGTAGGACATACGTTTCTACTTGAAAATCAAAAAGGGCAGCCTATTTTTAGGTTGTTCTTTTTTTTGTGGCATAGATGGAGGCTGTGTAGTGGTGTTAAGTTCTAAAAGTTGGGTTCAAATGTAGGGACAAGGCATTGCCTTGTCCGCAGGGCGATTGAAATAAAAAAAGGGGGGCAGCCCAAATATTATTTCGTTTCTAATTTGATAAAATAAGATTTTTATAAAATTTAACTTTTTTGCTATGCAGGGGCTTTAAAGCCTATTTACAAAGTCTTTGTTTTATTTCGAAGTGCTTAAAAGTGTAGGGCGTAAAAAAGAAAAAAGTCCGATAAAATATCAGACTCTTTCCAACTTACAACTTAACCCTATTGATAGAGAACAAATAACTAAAAATGAAAATGTCTTGATTTGAGCAGGAAGAAAACCGCTCGAACTTTAAAAATGACTATTTGAAATAGCGTTGGATTTCGTTAGGGGCAGATAATACCTGCCTATAAAGATAGCGTTTGACAAATTTTATACCTATCTTCTTTGCTTGCTGAAATTACTGCAAATGTAGCACTTTGGCTTCTTATCGCTCTGCAATTCCTTTCTTCAATGTTACGCTTAGGAGTCGTATCTCGGTGCTTGCCTTTGTCTGTGCTTGGGTCTTGTTGTATCGTTTCCGATAGGGCGACAAAGGATATTGAGGTGTTTGTTTGAAAAGCCCTTTTGCTTCTTGTTTGTATCCTATTCAACGGCAAAAATACGAAATTAGTTACTCATTTGGGCATCTCTGCCCATTTTTTTTTGCCAAATATTGTTAAATCGTTACGAAAAGTGGTCTTACCCTTCGTTTTGAGGCGCAACTTGAAAAAATGGCGATTTCTACAAATTGATTCTTAATCTTAAAAAAGGCTAATTTTCTAAACTTATCCATACCTTTGAAAGGTTTTCTATCAAATCGCTGGGGAGCATTGCCGTTTGAGAGCGTGCGGAAGCGGCAAAATCGCCTGCTCGCGCGTGTGCCTGTACGCCCAAAGCGGCTGCAATTTCGGGTGAGTAGCCTTGTGCAAGCAAGCCCAAAATGATGCCCACTAAGGTATCGCCTATGCCGCCTACTGCCATGCCTGCATTTCCAAAATGATTGAAATAAACTTCGCCTTCGGGACAGACAACCGCCGTTTTCGCACCCTTCAAGACCAAAATCACGTTTTTTTCCTTTGCCCATTTTCGGCTTTTTTCCAATCGCTGATAAGGATTTTTTTCTATACCAAAAAGCCTTTCCCACTCTTTCGGGTGTGGCGTGAGAATGGTTTTGGGCGGGAGCAAGTCCCAAAGTTCGGGATTCTGTGCCAAAAGGTTGAGCGCGTCTGCATCTACCACAAGGGCGACCTTTTTAGATTGAGAGAGCTTGTTCCACTTTTGCAGGCAAGTTTTGAAAAAAGAAAGCGTAGGGGCAGCCGTTCCCAAGCCGCAGCCTATTGCAAAAGCCTTATATAAATTTTCGTCAAAACTTGCGTCTGTAAGAAAAAACTGATTAGGTGCATTTTTTTCCACATCTATATCCAAATCGTTGCCCAAGCGGTTGCTCGCTTTTGCTTCAAAGCCTCGATAAGATGCTGCCGATAGGCACATAGCTTCGGGCAAGCTACTCTGCAAAATGATTTCGCCACAGGCAGGTGCAAGGATAGAGAGCAAGCCCAAGCCAGAGCGCAAGGCTGCCTTTGCCGCAAGTTGTGCTGCACCCATTTTGCCCTTTGAGCCTGCCAAAAGCAGGGCATGCCCATAACTGCCTTTGTGTGAAACGCGCTGCCTTTTTCGGAAATGCTTTTTTGCCCAAGCCTGCGTGAGAAGTTGATAAGGGCTTTCTACCGAAGCCATAAAATCGGGGTGCAGACCAATAGAAAGCACTTCCCACTCGCCTGTATGGGCTGTGTTCGCATCAAAAAGGAAGGCTAATTTAGGCGTTTCGAAGGTAAGGGTATGGTCTGCCTGCAAAATAGGTGCGTCGGGAAAAGGATTGTTTTCCGCCATCAAACCCGAAGGCAAATCAATGGCGATACGTGTTCCTATTGCAAGACTATTCAGATACAAAATGATTTCTGCTGCCAAACCTGTTACTTCTCTATTCAGACCTGAACCAAAAATGGCATCAAGCAAAAGCAATTCCTCTGCCCTATTTTGGCTTAGAATTTTCCCTATTTCGCGCTCAAAGTCGGCTTTTTGTAACAAAAAAATGGGCGCGATTGATTTAGGTAATATTTGCAGGTTTTTTTCAAAATCTTCTGACACCTGTTCCGAAAGTGGCAATACAAAGAGGTGAATATTACGCACACCTGATGCCCAAAGCTGTCGCGCTACTGCCAAGCCGTCGCCGCCATTATTGCCTGTGCCACAGAAAACAAGTACCCTTTTTTCGTAGTCTTCGGAAAAGATATGAAACAAGAGCCAATCGGTTATTTTTTGGGAAGCGCGTTCCATCAAATCTATCGAGGCGATAGGTTCGTGTTCAATCGTGTAGCGGTCGGCAAGGCGCGTTTGGGCGGCGGTCAAGATTTTCATAGAAGCGTGTTTTTGGTCGTTTGTAGTGATACAAACAACGGTGCTTTGGTCGTTTGTAGTGATACAAACAACGGCGTAGGCAAAAACGAATGGTTTTCGGTCGTTTTTAGCGATATAAACAACGGCGCAGAGGTATGATTTCTATGCTTTATCGCCTATTTTCGGCTGCTGATGCCTGCATCTAAGGCTTTTTGTGGGCGCGTTCTGACCCTTGAATCGGTGGCATTGGCAATCATTTGTTGGATAACAACGCGCTCATCTATGTTTTGTAGGGCTTCTTTGCTGCGGATATTGAGCTGACGCGCTGCCCCTTCTATGGCAGGTTTGAAGAGGCGCAACGCTCCTGTAAGTCCTTGATTGATAGCCATGTCTATCAAAACGGTGATGCCTAAGGCAGAGCGAATGTAGTCGGTAGTGGGTTCTTTATCCACACTGATACCATTGACATCTAAGCTGATGCGTGAGCGAAGGGCAGGATTGACATATTCCTGTACGGCAGCCAACACTTGCAATTTGGCTACTTCTATTTGGTGTCCTGCTCTTACAAAAATGGCATGTAAGATTTTATCAGTACGCAAATACATTTCGGCATCTGTGCCACGTAGGATTTGCGAATTATCGGGGCGGACTACTACCACTTGGGCAGGTTCGTATTTATTGTTGCGGAAAGCAAATTCTACATCAATTCCAAACTTGCCAAAGGCTTCTTCGAAGGCTTCGGGGTTTTGGTGCTTGGCAAGGGCTAAAAATTGGGGGAGCGTGCCGCCACCTGTGCGCCCTGCAAATTGGATAAAGCCAAATGAAAAGGCTGCCTTATCATAGCTATTGATAGCGTCATAGTTGCCTTCATTTTTAGAAACAAAGGCTAAGGCTTCGGAAAGGGTAGGCGAAAGCCCTGCACTTTCGAAAAAAGATTTTGGAATCTCGTGTACGGCAGTGCCTGAAAAGGAAACGCCTCCTGCATAGACGCTGAAATTGCTGCGCAAAAAGTTGGTGAATTGGATATTTTGGGGACGGTTCTGATGGTCTTGGTAGGTGATGCGGAAAGTGGTATGATTGCGCAAAAGCGTGTAAGTGGCATCATCTTGTGCGACAAGTCCGCGCGTAAAGCCGCCCTTGCCCCCGATAAGGGCAGGTTTGGAAGCCCACCATTCGAGGTTGTTGCGCGATTGGAACGATTCTATGGCGGCAATGGTAGGTTGTAATTGTGAAACACCGCCAATCGTCTGCAAGAGTTTGCGCTCTACTAAGGCGCGTTGTACCTTTTCTACGTCGTCTGCGTGATTGGCTGCCCCTCTGCCTACGGAAGCGGATAAGCCGTTCCCAAAAATAGCGACACAATTTAGCTCCTGCATCTGTACGGTTTGGGCGAGGTTGCGCTTGATTTGTGCCAAACGCTCGGCGGAAGGCGTTTCGAAGGCAAAATCGGCATTGGGCAAAGCCGAAACGGAGGCTTTAATTTGTGAAGTAGAGCTGCTGCTGGCACTGCTGGTAGTAGGGGCTGGATTGCTCGACGATTCTTTTCGCAACAAAAGCCGCTGCCCTAAACTAAGGGCGTTGGAGTCTAAGCGGTTTAAGGTTCTGATACTTTCTACTGAAACGTTGAAATGTTGGGCGATTTTCCAAAGGCTATCGCCTGCCTGTACGGTGTAGTAGAAATCTTGCCCTGCGCTTTGTGTGGTCTGATTTTGAGAAGGGCTGCTGCTGCTTTTTTGTGGCTCTGCCAAATAAATTACCTGCCCGATACTCAATAAATCGCTTTGCAAATCATTGAAGCGGCGAATGTCCTGCACGCTGATATTGTAGCGGCTCGCAACGCGCCAAAGGCTATCGCCTACGCCTACTACGTGTGTGGGAACGGAAATTGCCTGCGAAGTCTGCTGACTTGTATTGGCACTTGAACTACTATTTGAATTATTATTCTGACTTGTCGTATTTTGATTTGTGTTGCTGGGGCTTGTTTGGGCAGGCGAAACGGCAAGTCTTTGTCCTAAGCTCAAAACGTCAGAGGTTAGGTTGTTCCAAGCCCGTATTTCGGCTACCGAAATTTGGTATTGATTGGCAATGCGCCACATGCTATCACCCATCTGAACGACATGAAAGCGCGGCTCTTGTGTCGTCTTTGTGTTTTGAGAAGTTGTATTTTGGGAACTGCTGCTCGAAACTGCGCCCGCGCCGCTTTGTGGCGCACTCACAATTAGCCGCTGTCCAAGACTTAATGCGTCTGTGGTGAGTTTGTTCCAAGTGCGAATGTCGGTTACTGAAATGCTATACTGTGTCGCGATACGCCAAAGGCTATCGCCTGCCGCAACGGTGTGGGTGCGCCCTACGGGTGCGGCGGCACTTTGGGTAGCGGTGTTGGCTTTTGGTTCGGATACGATAAGTTTTTGCCCCAAAGAAAGGCTATTGGTAGCCAAGCCGTTGAGCTGTTTCAAACGCTCTACCGAAATATTATAGCGTGTGGCAATGCGCCAAAGGCTATCACCACTGACAACAGTATGAACAACCGACATAAGAAAAATAGGTCAAGATGGAAAAAGCGACGGAATCAAAGTCCTAAGATAGTGGCTTTTCCGCGTTTTCGCAACTTTTTTTCCAAACCCACACGCATTTTATTTTTTTTAGCGGCGTAGGGGCAAATTTTATTGTTTTTGTGCTAAAATTTTTCCTATTTTGCCAAAAGAATGAGCAAGGGGTAGGTAGTAATTTGCCTAAACCACTCCCCTGCACCTGCTTATTGAGTGCTGTAAAAAGCCTTGTTTTTTTAAAGGTGGTGCGAAATAAAATTTGGACTCAACCCTATTTATTCTTCGGACAAGGCATTGCCTTGTCCCTACACTGCATACAAGATTTCAGCACTTCATAAAGCTATATTCTACCCTACTACAACGCTTATTGCACGCACAAATGGATAAAATCGCTCTCAAAGCAAAATTAAATACCTTAGAAAACCTTTCAAACGAGGAAAAAGCCTATCTATTGGCACTTATAGAAAGCAAAACCTACGGACTTGTCTGGGAAGAAAAGCCCGAAGATGTAGAAATACGCCTACAAAACGAACTGCCCATTTTTAGGGAAATGAAAGAAAGGGAAATTTTGAGTAAAAATTTGCCCAATACACAACTTTTCGACCCTACAAAACAAATCCCAAACCATATCTTGATAGAAGGCGACAACCTGCACGCCCTTACTGCCCTTAGTTTTACGCACCAAAACGCCATCGACGTAATTTATATAGACCCGCCTTACAACACTGGAAATAAGGATTTTAGATACAACGACAAATTTATTGACAAAGAAGACACTTTCAGGCACTCCGCTTGGCTTTCTTTTATGCAAAAAAGGCTTAAAATTGCCAAAGAACTGCTAAACGAAAAAGGCGTTATTTTTATCTCCATAGATGACAACGAACAAGCACAACTCAAACTCCTGTGTGATGAAATTTTTGGGGAAAATAATTTTGTAAGTGATATAATTTGGCAATCAAGAAAATCTGTTTCAAATGATACTTTTATTTCTTTAAATCATAATTACACTCTTTTTTATGCAAAAAATATATCATTATTAGATAAAAATGATGTAAGATTACCAATATCCAAAGAAAAATTTGAAAATCCTGATAATGATTCAAGAGGTGCTTGGGTTGCAGACCCTTTTGATGCTCCGAACATAAGACCTAATTTAACTTATGTTATAAAAAATCCTTTCAATGGAAAAGAGTTTTTGCCACCAAAAGGAAGATGTTGGCGAACAACAGAAGAAGAGTATTTAAAATTATTAGAAGATAAACGAATTATTTTTGGAAAAAAAGGCGATAGTAAGCCTCAATTAAAAAGATTTTTAGATTTTGCCGAAAAAAAAGGTACAACGCCCATAAGTATTTGGTATGACATTGACACAACAACTAACGGAACACAACAATTAGAACAAATATTTGGAAATAAAGTATTTACAAACCCAAAACCATTAGGATTGCTTGACAGAATTTTGAAAATTTCCTCCAAACCCAATTCCAAAATTCTTGATTTTTTCGCGGGTTCGGGAACGACTATGCATGCTGTGATGCAACTCAATGCGGAAGATGGGGGCAATCGTCAGTGCATTTTGGTTACGAACAACGAAAATAATATTTGCGAAGAAGTAACCTATATCCGCAACAAAAAAGTAATAGAAGGCTATACTACACCCAAAGGTGCGGCAGTAGCGGGTCTGAAAGAGAACAATTTGCGTTATTATGTCTGTGATTTTGTGGGTAGGGAAGAGACCGTTGAGAATAAAAAACGCTTGACTATGGAGGCTACTCACCTGCTTTGCATCAAGGAAAATTGTTATGTTGAAATTACGCAAGACTATGCGGCAGGCGATTCGATGCGTATTTTTGCAGAGCAAGCGGCTTGTTTTCTGATAATCTATTCCGACGACTTTATTCCTGATGCCATTCCTATCATCGAGCAACTGCATACAGATTTGGGTCTTTTGGTGAAAGTTTATGTTTTTAGTCAGGGTTCGTATGCCTATGATTCTGATTTTGAAGAGGTCGCAGATTTGATAGAATTGTGCGCCTTGCCTGATGCCATTTATCGCGCCTATCAAAATGTGTTGCCTAAAAAGAAAATGGAGCAAGCGGGGGAAACAAAAGATGGTTTGTTTTAAAATCGCCGTTGCTTGTGTCCTCACAAATGATTGTCATTTAAAAAAACAAAAAGCCAATGGAAAATAAACTGATACGATTTGATTGGGCAATGAAAAAAATCCTTCGTCATAAAGCCAACTTTGACGTTTTAGAGGGTTTTTTGTCCGAATTGTTGCGTTTTGATGTCCGCATCGAGAGTATTTTGGAAAGCGAAAGCAACAAAGGCGATTTGTACGACAAATACAATCGGGTAGATATTTTGGTACGTAGCCAAAAAGGGGAATTGATGTTGGTCGAGGTGCAACAAGATTCGGAAATAGATTATTTTCAACGCATGTTGTTTGGCGTATCCAAATTAGTAACCGAGTACATCAAAGAAGGCGAGGCTTACGGCAGCATCAAAAAGATTTTCTCTATCAATATTGTCTATTTTGGCTTAGGGCAAGGCGAAGATTATATTTACGAATTTGAGGGCAATTTTGTGGGTTTGCACCGAAAAGACCTTTTGTTGCCTACATTTTCGCAAAAAAAAGCCTTTGGAATTGAGCAAGTAGGCGATTTATTTCCCAAATACTATATTCTAAAAGTGAATAATTTTGATGACGTAGCCCGCAATAGTTTGGACGAATGGATTTTTTTCTTGAAAAATAGCGAAGTCAAAAACGAATTTAGGGCAAAAGGTTTGGAAAAGGCAAAAGAAAAATTGCGTTATGAAAATCTTTCGGAAAGCGACAAACAAGCCTATTTGCGCTCCTTAGAAAATCAACGCTTGGGCATTAGCCTCGAAAAAAGCAAGGAATTTGAGATAACCTACGAAACCCTTTTGGAAGTAGCCCGCAAAATGATAGGCTTGGGCTTAGATAACGCTACTATTTTGGAAAGTACGCAACTTTCAGAAGAACAAATCGAAAACTTACGTCAAAATCTGTAAAACATAAAAACTATGATACAATTTAAAAACTATCAAGAAGCGGCTATTTCTGAACTTTGTGAAAAAAGTTTTAAGTTGTGGGGACAGCCTAAGTACCGTCAGAATTTGATATTCGAGTCGCCTACGGGTTCGGGCAAAACCTTGATGATGGCAGAATTTTTACGCCGCTTTTGTGAGGAATTGCCTAATCAGTTGAGTTTTCGCACTAAAAAAGTAAGTTTTATCTGGATTTCGCCTAATAAATTGTATCAGCAAAGCCATTTGGCACTTAAATCATTTTTTGGCGAAAAACGCACGCTTCAGCCTATCTTTTTTGAAGATATTAGCGATAAAAAATTATATCCTAACCAAGTATTATTTTTAAACTGGGAAAGCATCAACAAAGAAACAAACGTTTATGTGCGCAGTGACGAAAACGACCGCAGTTTATATCATATCCTCAATAATACGCGAAGTTATGACCATGAAATTGTCGTGGTCATTGATGAGGAGCATCTTTTTTCTAATCCCCGCACAGCTAAAAAAGCGGAGGCGGTTCTACAAAACATCAATGCTAAGGTAGAAGTGCGTGTTTCGGCAACCCCACAAAGCAGGGGGGCAACAGTGCAGGTATCGCGTCAGGAAGTCATCGAGGAGGAGATGATAAAGACGGGCATTGTATTAAACCCCATGCTTGGCAACTATGCAGAGGCGCAGCCACAAGGGAAAAAAAGTCTTGACCATTATCTTATTGATGCAGCCTTAGATAAGCGTCAGGAAATTGCGAGTGCTTACAAAAAGTTAGGCATTGATATTAATCCTTTGTTGCTTATTCAATTACCTAATGACACAAAAGAAGAACTTACTACCGACGAGAGAAATTACATCAGTCTGGTGATTGATTACTTAGGTGCGCAGCACAAAATCAGTGTGCAAAATGGGCGTTTGGCAATTTGGCTATCCAATCAAAAGGAAAATCTTAGCGACAATGACGGCAAAGACGACCAAAAGATACGGCGAAAAAATAGTTTGGTAGATGTCTTACTTTTCAAACAAGCCATCGCTATGGGTTGGGACTGCCCACGTGCCGCCGTCTTACTTATTTTTAGAGACATCAAAAGTACAAGTTTTACCATTCAAACCGTAGGGCGGATTTTGCGTATGCCCGAACAGAAACACTACCCTGATTCTTTGCTCAATCAAGGCTATGTCTATACAAATCTAAGCAGGGATATAATCCAAATTGTCAAAGACGACATGGGTTTCATTACGTTTGACAAAGCCGTTCGAAAGGAGAGCTATCAGCCCCTTGACTTGAAAACCCATTTAGATAGTAGTAAAATTATCAGGAATCGCTTACGTGCCACCTATAAAAGAAGCCTTTTTGCGATAGCCGAGCAATATTGGGGCATGAGCATCACTTCCTTAGAGCAAAAAAGTATTTTTGATATAAATAGAGATGTATTGCGAAAAAGAATCATTGAGATAGACCACCAAAAAATAGACATCGCCGTTCCCGAAAATGTATACCTGACGGGCGAAGAGCAAAATGAAGTGGTAGCCTCGAAAGTGCGTTTTGCGCGTTCCTTTGATGAGTTAAGGCGGCTTTTCTATAATTTTTGTAGGAAAAACATTGGTTCTTACGCGCCCATAGACTCAACTCCTATCTTGGAACTTGCCCTTTTCGAACTTTTTTCGAGATATTTGGGCATGGACGATAAAATGGCTATGAAAATAGTGCTACACAATCAGGAGCAATTTGCAGACCTTATTGCGAAGTCCTTTTCTTTATACGAAAAACAGCAGCAAGAAGAAGCCTCGAAACGAAGCCGAAAGATAGAAACGCAAACGTGGGAAGTCCCTAAATACAGAATCTATAACGATTTGTATGTAGAGGAGAAAAGCAATTTGCATATTTTAGAGCCATATTTCTCTCTACAAAAGGCTTCTAACCCCGAAAAAGAATTTGTTAGATTTTTAGAACAAGGTGAAAACTATATAGAATGGTGGTATAAAAACGGCGACAAAGGCAAAGAACATTTGGCGATTGCCTACACCAATTTGAGAGGCGAACTTTCGCTTTTTTATGTAGATTTTATCGTCAAATTGAAGTCTGGTAAAATAGCTATCTTCGATACCAAAACCCCTAATTCAGACCCTGAAGCTGCTTCTAAGCACAATGCGCTTGTAGCCTACTGCGAAAAAGAAAGCCAACGTGGAGCAAAACTGATAGGTTCAGTCGTGCTTTATCTTTCCCAATCTGGGAGTCCTTCTTTCCTATATCACAAGCAAACCATTGAGGACACGCACCTCCACTACACCAAAGGTTGGGACGATTTAAGTTTGCATCTGCCTCATCTGTGAATTTTTCCAAACCCACACGCATTTTATTTTTTTTAGCGGCGTAGGGGCAAAAGAAAAAGATAGACAACGAACATTCTTGCTTTTTTTTCGTATCTTTGAATACCCTCTTCCGAACCTATATTTGGTAAAATAATAAGCAGGGCTATCTCAAAAATAGGTAGCCCTACTTTCCCACCTACAACCGTCTGCCTACTTACTTTATTTTCTTTTTTAGCCTACCGAATGAGTATGAAAAAATTAACAGACTTCCTCCGTTCTATTTCTAAAAACAACCTTCAAGCCGAACTTCAAAATAGGCAGACAGACTCCTTACTTGCCCCTGTCCAATCCAAGAAAACGAGCAAAAGATGGCGCACCGCAGGCATAGGTCTGATGGGTGGAGTCCTTATTGGCGTGGGAATGGCTTTTAGCCCTGGCGAAAAATATTTTGAGATTGCAAAAAACTTAGACATCTTTGCTTCTCTATTTAAAGAAATCAATACCTACTATGTAGATGACATCAAACCCACTGACCTTATCGAGCATGGCATCAATGCGATGCTGGAACGTTTAGACCCCTACACCAACTACATTCCCGAAGACAACATCGAGAATTATCGCATCATGACCACAGGGCAGTACAGCGGCATTGGGGCTTCTATCCAAACGCGAAACGGCAAGATGCGCGTCATGATGCCGATGGAAGGTTTTGCTGCGGATAAGGCAGGGCTTAAAATTGGCGATGAAATCATAGAAATTGACGGCGTAGATGTGCGCGGAAAAGAGGAAACAGGCGACTTGCTTCGCGGACAATCGGGAACAGTGGTCAAGCTCAAAATTTTGCGTTATGGCGAGCCGAAGCCTTTGGAAATCAGCGTTACGCGCGAAAAAATCCAAACGACGAGCGTCCCTTATTACGGCATGGTTACCGAAGATATTGGCATTATCCGCCTTAGTGAATTTACGCGTGATGCGAGCAAAGATGTAGAAAAAGCCATGAAAGAGTTAAAAGAGCAGGGCGCGAAAAAGATGATTTTAGATTTGAGAGGCAATCCCGGTGGGCTTCTACATGAAGCCGTAGAAATCTCAAATCTATTTGTTCCGAAGGGTAGCGAAATTGTAAGCACAAAGGGCAAAATCAAAGAATGGAACAAGACCTATACGGCACAAAATAAAGCCTTTGACGAGGAAATTCCCCTTGCCATACTCACCAGCCGCGGCAGTGCCTCTGCTTCTGAAATTGTCGCGGGGGTAGTCCAAGACTATGATAGAGGCGTTTTGGTTGGGCAGAATACTTTTGGAAAAGGATTGGTACAGGCAACGCGCTCTCTTTCCTACAATTCCAAACTCAAAGTAACGGTAGCGAAATACTACATTCCCAGCGGCAGATGTATCCAAGCTATGGATTATTCGCACCGAAACCCTGACGGCAGTGTGGCTAAAGTTCCCGACTCTTTGCGCGTCCCTTTCAAAACCAAAGGCGGACGCACCTTTTATGATGGCGGTGGCGTTGCACCCGACCTCGAACTCCCTGCCCCAGAGTATAGTCTGATTGCACAGAGCCTTGTCCGCAACTACCTTCTCTTCGACTATGCCACTATCTACTACTATCAAAATCCTGAAAAAGTAGCCGACGCACGCAATTTCCAACTCCAAGATGCTGAATATGAGGCTTTTGTAAAATGGCTTTCCGACAAAGAATATAGCTATCAGACCAAAACCGAAGCAACCTTAGCCAATTTGGAAGAGGTAGCCCAAGAGGAGGCAAGTTATGAACTACTCAAAGCCCACATCGAAGACCTTAAAAAGACCATTGCCAAAGATAAGAGCATGGACTTGAAGGAACACAAAACCGAGATTATGGAGATTTTGGAAGCCGAAATCGCAAAACGCTATTTGCTACACAAGGGCGAAATTGAGGCTACCTTCGACGACGATGTCGAGATAAAGGCTGCCGTAGAGGTGCTAAATGACCCAACGCGCTACCAAAACATTTTAAATGGTAAAAAATAGCGTCCTACGCGCAATTTTATCAAAGTCATTCCAACAAAAAACCTCATCTGCTTTCTAAGTTTGATGAGGTTTTTTAGGTTACAAAGTGTAGGGACAAGGCACTGCCTTGTCCGAATAGGGCGAAGGGTTGTTGTAATAAAATGTTGCTCCTTTATTTTGAGCGTGCTTTTTTCAAAATAATTATTTCCGCCACACAGCGAAATCCTAACCAACATTGAGGAGATTGATAGGTCTGTGTATTTTCATATAAACATTCCGTTATTTTGTGGTGAAAACTTCCACCTTTGGCAACTCCTTTGTGGCTTGTCATTTCAGCAACATTACCATAAATGCCGTATAAACCTTTACGATTAAGAGGTGCTGCTTTGACAGCGTCAGTCATTTGGTGTTGAGGTCTTTGGGAACTCAAATGTTGATAAACTGACCTGATGCTTTTGTCTGCTATTTCATTTTGGGCAACCGCCACAAATTCTTCTGGAGTTGGTAAGCGATAATGTATTATGATTTCATATTCAAATTTACTATATTTTAATCTTAATTTGTAGTTTTCCATGTTTGTTCTCCAAATGCAATATTCATAGGCTTGCTCATAACTCATACCCACTACGGGGAAATACCTAAAACCAGGATACCGTAGGTAGTGGTCTATGTAGGCAGTGCGATACGTTTTGTTGTTATCATACCAAACAGTTGTGTCTGGTTTGGCTTGTGTGTATATTGATTCGGCAGAATCTTTGTAAAGGTGATAGAGATAGTTTAACCAAGCTATATTTGTAACTTCTGTTTCATCGTAATATAAGCTATCATTTACCTTAATACTACTTGATGGAATACTTTTTCTATAAAGTTTTTCTATTTTTTTTAGTTCTTTTTTGCTAAAAGAGTGATTTAATTGTTTAATTTTTTGAAAATTATTCTCGTAGTTGTTTATTTTTTCTTGCACAGTGTTGAGATGTTTAATAGAGTCAGCTACACGCTTCTGTTCTTTTTCTACTTGAATGGTTTTATTTTTTAACATTAAATTAAAAATAGAATCGGTATATACATATAGTACTCTCAATAAAGTGTCTTGTGTGTGGTTTATTCCTACAACGAATCTGTCTGTTTCCCAGCGCACGTTTCTTGTGGGAAACACGAGGCGGTTGTGTTCAGAGGAAATAAGCTCAACAGGTCGCTGATAACAAGCCAACACAACTTTAAGAGTTGTATTTTCAACACTTTCAAAAACAACAAAATTAGGAATAGAAGAGATGAAAATGGTATCTACTTTGTGAGAAACAGTATCATTATCTAACTTAATGAAAAGTGTATCGTTATTTGCTTTTAGTAAATTGGATAAAAGCAAAAGTACAAAAATTATTTTTATTCTCATAAAACGAAAATCCATTTTCTACTACTAAAAAATAAAACATTGCTTTAAAACTTCCTCATGGTACATTTTTGCTTCAAAAAATTCGGACAAGGCACTGCCTTGTCCGAATAGGGCGAATGTGAAGCCTACTTTTGCGCCATCATCTTCGCATAATTTTGGTAGAAATGCGGAATGGTTTCGATGCCTTTGAAGTAGTTGAAAACGCCGTAGTGTTCGTTGGGCGAGTGAATGGCATCAGAATCTAAGCCAAAACCCATCAAGACAGAATCTATTTTGAGCTTAGACTTAAACATTTCTACAATCGGAATACTGCCACCGCCACGCTGTGGAATGGGCTTTTTGCCGAAAGTAGTTTCGTAGGCTGCACTTGCTGCCTGATATGCGATAGAGTCGATGGGCGTAACGACAGGTTCGCCGCCATGATGCGGACGCACTTCTACCGTTACCGAAGGTGGAGCAATTTTGAGGAAGTGCTTTTTGAAAAGTTCCGTAATTTTTGCCGAAACCTGATTAGGCACAAGGCGCATCGAGATTTTGGCGTATGCCTTCGAGGGAATGACCGTTTTTGCACCCTCACCGATATAGCCGCCCCAGATGCCATTGACATCGAGCGTAGGACGGATAGATACCCTTTCGAGCGTGGTGTAGCCTTTTTCGCCGATTACATCTTTTAGTCCAATAGATTTTTTGTACTCTTCCAAAGAAAAAGGAGCTTTTGCCATTTCCTCGCGCTCTTTTTTGGAAAGTTCTGCTACTTCGTCATAGAAACCTTCAACGGTAATGCGTCTATCAGAATCGTGCAGAGAAGCAATCATTTCACAAAGGACATTGATAGGATTGGGTACTGCGCCCCCATACAAGCCCGAATGTAAGTCGCGATTGGGCCCCGTAACTTCCACTTCCAGATAGCTAAGACCGCGTAAGCCTACCGTTATCGAGGGAATGTCGTTGGCAATCATACCTGTATCCGAAATCAGAATAACATCAGAAGCCAAACGCGCTTTGTTTTTTTCTACAAAGATTTCCAGATTCGAAGAACCTACTTCCTCCTCGCCCTCAATCATAAATTTGACATTACAAGGCAGCGAATTGGTCTGCATCATTATCTCAAAGGCTTTTAGGTGCATATACATCTGCCCCTTGTCGTCGCAAGCCCCACGCGCGTAGATTTTTTCATCTTTGATGACAGGCTCGAAGGGTGGCGAATCCCAAAGTTCGTAAGGGTCAGGGGGTTGTACGTCGTAATGCCCATAGACCAAAACAGTAGGGAGGTTTTTATTGATGATTTTTTCGCCATAGACAATAGGGAAACCCGCCGTTTGGCAGAGTTCTACCTTGTCTGCGCCTGCTTTTTCGAGCTTTTCCTTGATAAATTCTGCGGTTCGTAGCACGTCTTTTTTGTACTTGCTATCAGCACTAATAGAAGGAATACGAAGCAAATCCATCAATTCTTCTAAAAAGCGACCTTTATTTTGTTCGAAGTATGTGTTCATGGAATTGGTTTTCAAAAGCGACAAAAGCGCAAAAGGAATTTCCTTTTGAGAAGCGTCTGTCGAATGAGGTTGTTTTTATTTTCCTCAAATTTAGGCTTTTTCAGACAAAATTCAAAAAAAACGCCATTTTTCATGCCCCGCCTATCTGTTTTTTTATGGAAAACACCGCTTTGGGGCATCTCTAAAATTAGACAAAAAACTTACGTTTAAAAACATTTTTTATGTGGCTCAAAATCTTCAAATACAGCATCTTGACCCTAAACCTAACTTGGGTCTTATATGCCCTTTTGGTGGGAATAGGTATCCTATGGCGCACTTCGCCAGCGGCTGCCCCCCTTGCTTCGGACTTGTATGTCTATTCCAATGGTTTTCATACCGATTTGATATTGCCCAAATCTTACTTTGAAGACACCTTAGCCAAAAATCCTGACGCACTCTTTTTTTTGGCTGCCCATCAAGATTTGCCCCAACATTTTGCAGAAAGCCAATACCTAAGTATCGGCTGGGGCGATACAGGTTTTTATATGGAAAGTTTTAATGGCAATTTCCCTTCTTTTCCTACCTGTGTAGAAGCCGCCCTTTTGCCTACGCCAACGCTGATGCACGTTGAATTTTTGAGAGGCAAGCCCCTCGAAAGTGAGCAGCAGGGGCAGCAGTGTAGGAAGATAAAAATTTCGGAGGCAGGCAAAAAAGCCCTTATTCACTACATTCTCAATACGTTTGCACAAGAGGCAAATCCTGAAAATGGTGTTTGGTTTCGAAAAGGATACGGAAAAAAAGATTTTTTCTTTCAGGCAAAAGGCAATTACCATCTCTTTCAAACCTGCAACAACTGGACAGGCGAAGCACTTAAAAAGGCAGGTGTGAGCGTAGGCATTTTCACCCCTTTTGCCTTTGGCATCTTCGAAACGCTGCCCCAAAATGGCATTTTATCAGACTAATTGTCCCCAATTTTTGTTTTTTTCCTCTTATTTTAATAGCTTGCGACTTAGGGTTTTTCTTCTAATCCTTTTTTGATTTTTTCATTAAAAAAGTAGTTTTATGTTCGTTTCTAATTTTTCAGATAGTAGGAATCGCTCAAAAATCAAAATCTCATTTTGGGCTTTTTCTTTCGTGTTTTTATTCGCCCTAAGCGGTTGCGGAAATGCCAAAAAAACAACCGAAGGGGCAGAGTTGCAAACCCAAACGGAGCAGGATACGACAAGTACAGAAAGTAGTCCAGAAAGCAGTACAGAAAATACTTCACAAGCCATCGCCGTAGGTGAATTTGTAGCAACCCAATACAGCGAAAATACTTGGTATTTGGCACAAGTTCAAGAAATCGCGCAGCAGGTCGCTACTTTGCGCTACATGGACAACGACACAGGCACAAAGCCCCTTGCCGAACTTTTGAGGCTTTCCGATACGCTAACTTTTCAGGAAAATGAAAAAATTTACGCCCTTTTTGGGGACGGCGTTAGATTTAAAGAAGCAACTGTAAAGGGCGTAGAAGGCGATTCGGTCTTGGTGAGTTTCGAAGGCTTCAATGATGAAAAAGTTGCCATTTCGCGTACCTTTAAAAAGTAAGTGTAAGGGCTGCCACGTGAAAAATTCTTGTTGAAGCCTGCAAATAGCAGCCGTTTGAAGCAGTGAGGTTAAATTCTAAAAATTAGATGCAAACGTAGGGAAAAGGCATTGCCTTGCCCGCCGTGAGATGGAAACCAAAAAGGACTTTCAGACCCAAAAATAGGTTTCAGTCCAAATTTTATTTCGTATCTAATTTGACAAAATTTTAACAAAATAAGGCTTTTCACAGAACCTAACATTACTGCCATTTGAAGGGCTAAAAAATCAGGCATCAAAAAAGGGACAAGGTACTGCCTTCTCCCTTTTTTGGACTTTAAACCTACCTGCAAAACTATTCAGGCACGTCTAAAAGTTCTACCAACTTGAAACCTGTGCCATGCACGTTCAAGATGCGTACCGATTCGTCGGTGTGTAGGTACTTGCGCAATTTGGTGATATAAACGTCCATGCTACGCGCGTTGAAGTAGTTGTCTTCGCCCCAAATTTGCTCTAAGGCATAAGTTCGTTCTAAGGTCTTGTTCTTAAATTCGCAAAGCAGGCGCAGCAGTTCGCTTTCTTTTGAGGTGAGCTTAAATTCTTTTTTCGCGCTTCTCAAAATTTGCCCATCATAGTCGAAGATAAGATTGCCCAACTCATAACGTTTGAGTGGTGGTGCGTCTGTGAAAGTAGTGCGGCGCAAAACGGCTTGTATGCGTAAAAGTAGCTCTTCCATCGAAAAGGGCTTGGGTAGGTAATCGTCTGCCCCAATTTGCAAGCCTTGTATGCGGTCTTCTTTCGCGCCTTTGGCGGTTAGGAAAATGATAGGGGTGGTGCGGTCTATTTCGCGCACCTTCGCGGCTAAGGTGAAGCCGTCCATAACGGGCATCATGACATCGAAAATGCAGATATCGAAATTGCGATTGTCGCGAAAAGTATCAAAAGCCGACTGCCCGTCGCGGCAGAGGGTTACGTTGTAGTTCTTCATGACCAAGAACTCTTTGAGGATTTGCCCTAAATTATGGTCGTCTTCGGCTAAAAGGATTTTGTTCATAACGAGTATATAGGAATGGAGAGAAGATTCGTGAGTGGTGGTGAAAGTTACGCTTCTTCAAGCAGCTTTGCTATCTTTTGAACGGCTCAAATGTTAAAATGTTGCTGCTTTTTCATACAAAAAATGTTAAAATGTGCATTTTCTATTCTTCAAATCTTAAAAAGAGAAGGAAAACAACCGAAAAGGCTCTATGGTTTGAAGTTCTAAAAATCAGAGGCAAAATAGGGTTTGAGCCAAATTGTGTTTTGGGTCAAATTTGAGAATACAAAGCCCTGCCCTGTACTTGATAAAAATTGTCTAACTATTAAAGAGAAAAATAAAAATGTTATATTGCTCCTTCTTTTGCATTTTCTCTTGCTGTGCGTAGTGTTCCAATAACCAAAAAATAGCCCAAGTGTTAGGCGTAGTCAATAGTGCAAATCTCAAATAGCGGATACAAAAGGGTATAGAAAAATTTGGTAATATCCAAAAAAATCGTATCTTCACACTCTAATTAGCTCATAAAGCCTTTTATGGAAGACGAAAAACCTAATCAAAAAGAACAAAATCTTTACGATAAAATTTTAAAGGAAAATATCTTATCGTATGTCTTGCAGTTTTCAGAAAAGCAGTTGGGATTTGGTATCAAAAAACATGCTTTATTAAAGGATAAATTACAGACTACCTTAGAACGAGAAGCCGACTTTTTAGTCCTTATCACCACCCAAGACGAAAAAGAATTTATCCTACAATTAGAATTTCAAGCAAGAGATGAACCTAATATGGTGCTTCGTATGCAAGAGTATCATGCTATTTTACACAAAAAGTATCAAAAACCTATTATTCAAATTGTTTACTACTTAGGTGAAACGCCCAGCAATAT
>NZ_AUGI01000061.1 GCF_000422585.1 Hugenholtzia roseola DSM 9546 | reverse complement strand
AGAATTTTGGCAGAACTTAACATTACTGCGCCCATAGAGAAGGGTTCGAAATGCAAATCATTTTTTTACGTAAATGCAAAAAAATTGATACCAAATGTAGGGACGAGGCATTGATTTGTCCAAAGTTTCGCACCACTGCACGCATAAGGGCAACTTTTAGAGCCTCAAAATTTGTTTATAGACCTTTCTATATTCTTCAAATGCCGTTTGAAGGGCTTTCAAATCTTGGGGGGCTTGTGCATTTTTGCCCTCGCGTTGGTTGGTTTCGCCTATGTAGGCAAGCCTTTGCATGCGCTCGATGCCCAAGGTCGCGCTGCTGCCCTTGATGGTATGAAAGCTACGGCGCACCCACTCCCAATCTTTTTTGGCGATACCTACTTCGAGGTCGCTTAAAATTTGTTGGGTTTCCGTTTCAAATTCGGTATAGACTTCGTTTAGAATTTCTTTGCCGCCATAAGCCTGCAACTGTTGGGCGGTGTCTAAATTGACGATAGGAAGAGTAGAAATGTCGGGCATAATGAAAGGTAGGAAGTAGTGAAGGGAAAGAAATAAGTAAAGTTTATATTTCTATAAAAATAAGTTGGCTCTGCCTGCCTTTTGTATGGAAAAGATAAGGCTTTGTCCGAACTTGCATTGTACTTTGATTGTAATTGGATTGTAAGAGCCACTTTTAGCTTAAAAGCTCGCTTAGTTTTCCTTTTTGTACGATAACAAAGTTATTTTTCTCATCTTTTTGCACCCTTGCCGCTTCGGTGTCGGGGTCGTGCTGGAAGACCAGAATCCAATCTTGGGCGGCGGCGGCTTCTAAAAGTTCCTCTTTTTCTGTCAGCGTCAGCAGTGGGCGCATGTCGTAGCCCATGACGTATGGAATTTTAAGATGGTGCGCCGAAGGGATAAGGTCGCCACAAAAGACAAGGGTTTGTTTGCCTATTTGCACCTGTGGAAGCATCTGTTTTTCGGTATGCCCATCTACATAACGGATAGAAAAGCCCTCGATGTTGAGCAGTTCGGGGGTATCAGCAAAGGCAAGTTGCCCACTTTCTTCAAGGGGTAGGATATTTTCCTTCAAAAAACTTGCTTTTTCGCGTGCATTGGGCTGCACTGCCCACTGCCAATGCGCACGATTAGACCAATATCGCGCCTTTTCAAAAAGCGGACGCAAGTTTTCGCCCTGCCTCACGACTGCACCGCCACAATGGTCGAAATGTAGGTGGGTTAGAAAAACGTCGGTGATGTCGTCTTGGTGGTAGCCTGCCTTTTGTATCGAATCTAAAAGCGAAGCCTCGCCATGCAGGTGAAAATGGCGAAAGAAGCTATCAGGCTGCTTATCGCCAATCCCTGTATCTACCAAAATTAGGCGATTGCCTTTTTCTATCAACAAAGAGCGCATAGACCAGCGGCACATATTGTTGTCGTCGGCAGGGTGCAGGCGATGCCAAATGCTTTTGGGAACGACCCCAAACATAGCACCCCCATCTAATTTAAAATAACCCGTTTCGAGAGCTTGAACTGACATAGCGAATAATTTATGGTTGGAAAAATACGATTGATTAAAAACGCCCTGATGCCTAAGTCCTGCCTTTTGCAGCCACTCACGTCAAAAGTTTGTCTTCGTTTTGTATAATTTTACTACTATTTTGATACCATTTTACCATCATTTTGCTACAAATCTACTACAATGCGTCCGCTTTGGGTATGCCCCTTCTGTATTTTTTTGGACACTTTCAAAGAAAACGTATGCGGCAGATGGTGATAAGGCGGTTTGAAGCGATACTTTCCCTTTTCTATCTCTTTCAGATGGGGAAAGCAATTATAGACACTGTAATTGTATTCGTTTAAAAATTCTAATTGTAGCCCTTCGCCCAAAAGCGCATTGACAATTTCGGAAAGCGAATGATTCCAAGTATAAGAAACCTGCGGCTTGAGCTTCTGATTGGTATAAGATTCGGAAATGGTTTCGATAACGGGTCTTTCGTTGAAATAAGAATATTTGAGTGCGAAATTATTTGCCCATTCATACATATAAATAACGGGGTGAAATTCTACCATATAAAAATAGCCGCCCTCTTTGAGAAAATGAGAGATGATATTTGCCCACTGTTTGAGGTCGGGTAGCCAGCCAATCGCGCCATAGGAGGTATAAACGATGTCGAACTTGCCTTCCAAATTTTCTTTGAGCGCGTAAATATCAGAGGCTACAAAATTGCCTTCAAAACCCAACTCGTCGCGTAATTGACACGCCAAACGAATGGAGGCATCTGAAAGGTCTGCCCCCGTAACGTTTGCGCCCAACTCTGCAAAAGAAAGGGTATCCATTCCAAAGTGGCATTGTAGGTGCAAAAGTTTTTTGCCCTTTACGTCGCCTATTTCTGCCAGCTCGATGGCGTTGAGCGAATTGCGTGTTTTTTTAAATTGCTCGACATTGTAAAAATGCGACTGCTGATGCAATTCCGTTAAGGCGTTCCATGTGGCACGATTAGCGGCTAAATACTCTTCCGAAAGGTGGTTGTTTTTGAGGTCGCTCATAGAAAAAGGAAAGATAAAGGGGGGAGGATAGGAAAAAGCAAGCAAAACTTTATAGTTGGACAAAGATAGTAAAAATAGCAAAAAACCCACGATTTGAGTCGTGGGTTTGGCAAGAACTTGTATCGAAAAGCAAAAACTATCGCTTCAAATCATAACGGTCTGCATTCATGACCTTGACCCAAACTTTGATAAAGTCGCGGACAAATTTTTCCTTGTTGTCGTCTTGGGCATAAAATTCGGCATAGGCACGCAAGATAGAATTTGAGCCAAAGACCAAATCTACCCTTGTGGCAGTCCATTTTGTCGCGCCTGTTTTTCTATCTACGATATGATACAAATTCTTACCCATCGGCTTCCAAGAATAGTTCATATCGGTTAGATTGACAAAGAAATCGTTGGTCAGAACGCCCTCTTTGTCGGTGAAAACGCCATGTTTGCTACCGCCATAATTTGTACCCAAGACGCGCATGCCACCGAGCAAAACGGTCATTTCGGGTGCAGTAAGTCCCAAAAGTTGGGTCTTGTCTAAGAAAAGTTCTTCGGGCTTGACGGCATACTCTTTTTTAAGCCAGTTGCGATAACCGTCGTGTAAAGGTTCTAAGACTTCAAAAGACTCTACATCTGTCATTTCGGCTGTGGCATCTCCCCTACCTGCGGCAAAGGGAACTTTCACCTCAAAACCTGCCGCCTGCGCTGCCTTTTCAATCGCTGCACTGCCGCCCAAGACGATTAAATCGGCAAGGCTTACCTTTTTTTCTAAGCCTGCCTGAATTTGGGTGAGCTTTGTCAAGACCTTTTCCAAGCGTGCAGGCTCGTTGCCTTCCCAATCTTTTTGTGGCGCAAGGCGAATACGCGCCCCATTTGCACCCCCTCTAAAATCAGAATTGCGGAACGTTCTGGCACTATCCCAAGCGGTATTGATAAGTTCGGTTTGGCTTAGTCCGCTATTCAAGATTTGCGTTTTGAGGGCTTCAATTTCGGCATCAGAAAGGGTGTACTCCACTGTCGGGATAGGGTCTTGCCAAATAAGGTCTTCTTTGGGCGCGTCTGCACCTAAATAGCGCGTCTTAGGTCCCAAATCGCGATGCGTGAGCTTGAACCAAGCGCGTGCAAAAACTTCCGAAAAATAAGCAGGGTCTTTGTAGAAACGCTCTGAAATTTTGCGGTATTCGGGGTCTTTAATCATTGCCATGTCCGCATCTGTCATGATGGGATTTTGGCGTTTGTTCGGATTGTGCGCATCAATAGGCTTGTCTTCTTCTTTGATGTTGATAGGCTCCCACTGCCAAGCCCCTGCGGGACTTTTTTTGAGTTCCCATTCATAGTTGAAAAGGAGGTAGAAATAGCCGTTGTCCCATTGGGTAGGGTTTGTAGTCCAAGCCCCTTCTATGCCGCTGGTTACGGTGTGTTCGGCGTTGCCTTTGCCTGTGGGATTTGTCCAGCCGAAACCCTGCTCGTGCAGTTCCGCACCTTCGGGACTTTCGCCTAAAAGTTGGGCGTTGCCATTGCCATGTGCCTTGCCTACGGTGTGTCCGCCTGCGGTCAGGGCAACGGTTTCCTCGTCGTTCATTGCCATGCGTTTGAAGGTCAGGCGCACGTCTTGAGCGGTTTTGAGGGGGTCGGGTTTGCCATCTACGCCTTCGGGATTGACGTAAATCAAGCCCATCTGTACGGCGGCAAGCGGATTTTCCAAAGACGTGCGATTTTGGTCGTCTTCATAGCGATTTTTGGTAGCGGCAAGCCACTGCTTTTCACTACCCCAAAAAATATCCTTTTCAGGATGCCAAATATCTTCTCTACCCCCTGCAAAACCAAAGGTTTTGAAGCCCATAGATTCATACGCCATATTGCCTGCCAAAATAAAAAGGTCTGCCCACGAAATCTTGTTGCCATATTTTTTCTTGATAGGAAAAAGCAGGCGACGGGCTTTGTCTAAGTTGGTATTATCAGGCCAGCTATTGAGGGGTGCAAAACGCTGATTGCCTGTATTGCTACCGCCGCGCCCATCTGCCACGCGATACGTACCTGCGGCATGCCACGCCATGCGAATCATCAGACCACCATAATGTCCCCAATCGGCAGGCCACCAATCTTGACTTTCGGTCATCAAATTTTTGAGGTCTGTTTTAAGGGCTTCTAAATCGAGCTTCTTAAATTCTTCGGCGTAATTGAAAGTAGGCTCTGTGGGGCTTGTTTTGGTGTCGTGTTGGTGCAAAATATCCAGATTGAGGGTATTAGGCCACCAGCTTACGACGGAATTGCTTGTTTCGGTATTTGCCCCATGCATAACGGGACATTTTCCTGTTTTTTCGGAATGGTTGTGTGAATGACTCATGAGATTTCGGTTTAGAAGGTTGTGGGAAAATAAAAAAGTGGGGAAGTGAAACGCCAAAAGTTAAACAAAAACCTGCACAAACGCAAATCGCTCCCTCTTTCTGCTACAAAGGTAGTAGAAGCCCAAACATAAGTCAAACTGATATTTTTGATAAGAGTATAGGCAAAATCTATAACTTGCGAAAGCTACCTACTTTGCGTTCTTTTTGCTCGCATAGCTCTGACTATAATTATTGAGAATTGGATAGGCAAAAACAGAAAACAGCAGCAAAAGCGTACCCAAATAAAACCCAAAGTTCATCAGTTCGGCATCAGGAAAAATAAGTATGGCTGCCAAAGTGCCATAAATTGGGTTTAGATTATTGACCAAAGCCACTGTAAAAGGCGGAATGACTTTCATAATTTCGATAGAAACCGAATAGGCGAAAATAGAAATCACGAACGCCAGCGTCAGGATAAGTAAAAAATCTGTAACCGTTCCCGTCAGGGCAATGCTCTTGCCTTCTTCCATCAGATAATAATTGAAAAAGGGCAGACTTAGTGCCGTAGGAATGAGTGCGCCCAACATTTGGTGGTAGGTAATGACGTAGGCACTCCTTTGGCTACTTTTCTTGGCGTTGTAGATGGTTAGGATAGCTCCAAAAAAAGCCCCAATGATAGACAGACCCAATCCCCAACCGTATTCAAAATTAGAATTAAAGATGATATAAATTCCCAAAGTGGCATTCAGACCTACCAAAAACTGAAACGGCTTTCGCGCACGATTCGAAAAAATGGGGTCGAGGAAGGTAATCCAAAGCGAAGTCGTCGCCATGCCGACCAAACACACAGAAGCATTTGAGATTTTGGCAGAGATAAAAGTTAGCCCCCAATAGAGAAAAACCAAAAAGCCCGACGCAATAATTTCAAGCCTTTCGCGCAGGGGCAGGTTGTTGTCCATTTTTTTGATGGCAATAAAAATTCCCAACAAAACAAAAGCCATCAGGGTACGATAAAAAAGAATTTCTACCGCCTCCATCTGGATACGCCGTACCAAAGTGGGAATGGTGCTACTTAGGATAATGACCAAGTGCAAGAGCAAATACGTGCGTATATTTTTCTGACTACTAACCTGCATATAAGGATTCTATAAAAGGATAAAAAAAAACACGAAGCACTTTCTAAACACTTTTCAAACATCTTCCAAACGCTTTTCAGATGCTTGCTACACCTTTTCTGGCTCTGCCACCGTTTCGGCAGACTCCGTAGGATTGAGCGCGACGGCTCGCTGCTGCAAATGTAAATCGTGTAATGCCAAAGCAAAAGAAAGTGCATACAAAATAATACCGATTTCTAAACTGTAATGCGTTAGAAAGGTAAGTTCCATCACGCCCCACACGCGAAGCACTAAAAATAGTATCGCCACCACAAAAGTATAAGTGCCAAAGACGGCATAGCGCAGCGCAAGCGTTCCCCTTGCTCGCCCCAAGACCATACCCACAAAGCTAACCAATACAACCAAAACTCCCATTAAGACCGCAATTTGCACCCAAAAAGTGTAAAAACCAATAAATACAAAAGTCGCAATGCCTGTACCTACCCAAGCTAACCCCGATAAAAGGTATTCGAGGTAGCGCAGGGGCGAATTTTGATGTATGATTTTTCGTATAAAAGTTGCTTTTGCTGCCATCAGTAAGCCCAAAAAGAAGGGGAGGGCTTCATTGCCCCAAGTAGGTGCATTTGCCCATAAAAATTGAAAGGCGTAGCCATTGAGCGTGGCGATAAAAAACAGTGCCATCAGAAGGGTAAAAGAATAAGCTAAAAAGTAGCGTTTTTTAAAAAGCAAACCCATCAAGACTCCATACATTATCATCATGCTCAATAGCCCGAAAAAAATACCGAAAAGCAAAGCCTCTTGATTCGTCTTTTGTAGGAAATTGGCAGGGGTAGAAAAGCGCAGGGCTGCCTGCAAACTGCCCTCTGTGGCAAAACGAAGGTAGTATATTTTAGGCTGCTCTACATTTGATTCTAAAAGAAAACTGATATTTTTATGCACCAAATCGCGCTGCACAAAAGGGTATCTATCGCCACTTTTTCGCACCTGCCACTGCCCCTGTTCGCCTTTTTCATACAAAAAAAGGCTATCTATTAGCGGATACGTAACTTCTAATACATAACTTTCGCCCACTTTTTTAATAGGTGGAATTTCGATGCAAACCCACAAGACCTGATGCGAGAAGCCCAAAAAAAGTCCATCTTTGGGAAAAGGCTTGACTAAGGATTTGTCCAGCGATTTGTCTAAGGATTTGTCTGAAAGTTTGCCCTGCTGACGGGTAGTGGTAGCCTTGAAAAGTTGTGCTACCTCACTTACAGAAGTTTGAGGGCTTGTTTGGCAGTAGGTGAGCGATTGGTGAAGATTCTCCTCCCTGCCTTCTAAGGAATAGATAGGCAGTAGGTCTTGCCCCTGCAAAAGCGCAGGCAGGCTTCCCTGAAAGACAAAGGCTAAACATAAAAGCAAGGACAGGCTTGTTCTGTCTGCCTTTACCTTTGTCTTTATCTTTGCCTTTATCTTTCGAGCCAAACGACCAAAAAAAAGAGCCATGCCTGATAATTAAGGGGTTAGGATATTTTAAGTTTTTTTTCACTTTGCGCCTAATAAGGGCAAAATCTTACCTCTGCCACAAATTTAAAAAAAGTATGGGCTTTTACAGCCCTTTTCCAAAAAATCTTTTTTACTTTGTAGTCCTTTTGCTCCATTCCCTACCCCTTATTCTACTTAAATGCTCTACTACTTTTTCAAATTTCTGCACGAAAATTACGACCTCCCCGGCTCGGGTTTGTATCAATTCATTACCTTTCGCGCCATTGCAGCAGCGATACTCTCTTTGCTTATCGGTACGATATTTGGAAAAAAAGTAATTCGCTTTTTACAAAAAAAACAAATCGGCGAAACCGTCCGCGACTTGGGTTTGCAGGGTGAAAATTTAAAAGCAGGAACGCCCACTATGGGCGGCATTATTATCCTGCTCGCTATCCTGATACCTGTCCTACTTTTTGCAAAAATAGAAAACATTTATATTCTACTTTTATTAGCTACTTCTATTTGGTTGGGCATCATTGGCTTTGCCGACGACTACATCAAGGTTTTTTTGAAAGATAAAAAAGGGCTACGCGGCAGAGCCAAAGTAGTTGGACAAATTGGCTTGGGGTTGATTATCGGCTTGGTCATGTATTGGCACAAGGACGTGAGAATCAGAGAGTTTGAGTACAATGCGCAAGCTCCCTTTTCGTATGAGGCACTCATTCATGCACCCTACAAAGACATTAAATCTTTGAAAACTACCATTCCTTTTTTCAAAGAAAACGAATTTGACTACCGCTATCTTGTCCCTGATAGTTTGGGCGAAACAGGCGATTTGATTTTATACTTAATAGTGGTTACTTTTATCATTACCGCCGTTTCGAATGGCGCAAATATTACCGACGGACTCGACGGCTTGGCGGCAGGCACTTCGGCAATTATCGGCGTTACGCTGGGCGTTTTGGCGTATGTATCGGGTAATGTGCTGATAGCGAACTATTTAAACATTATGTACCTCCCCAATACAGGCGAAATTCTGGTTTTTTGTATGGCATTTGTAGGGGCTTGCATTGCTTTTCTTTGGTATAATTCTTTCCCTGCCCAAGTTTTTATGGGCGATACGGGGAGTTTGGCTTTGGGCGGCATTATCGCGACGCTGGCGATTGTGTTGCGCAAGGAGTTAATGATACCTATGATTTGTGGAATTTTTTTGGTAGAAAATTTATCGGTGATGTTGCAGGTGAGTTATTTTAAATACACCAAGAAAAAATATGGCGAGGGCAGACGCATCTTTTTGATGTCGCCTTTGCACCATCATTACCAAAAAAAGGGCTACCATGAGGCTAAAATTGTGGCGCGTTTCTGGATTGTGGGCATCATGCTTGCCATCTTAGCTATCGCAACTTTAAAAATTAGATAAAAAACAAACAAAAAAAACATGTCCCGAACCGAACTCAATCAATTAGGCGAATTTGGTCTGATAGAACACCTCAAAAGCACACTACCGCCTGCGCAGGTGGCTTCTACCCTCTTGGGAATTGGCGATGATGCGGCTGTCATTGCCCTTTCTGATACCGAATCGCTGCTTTTTGCCGCCGATATGCTCATCGAGGGGGTTCATTTCGATTTAGCCTACACGCCTTTGCAACATTTGGGCTACAAAGCCGTAGCGGTAAATGTGTCCGATATGGCAGCCATGAACGGCGTAGCACAACAAATAACGGTGAGTTTGGGCGTGAGCAACCGCTTTCCACTCGAAGCCATGGAGGAATTGTATGCAGGTATGGCAAAAGCCTGCACCTTTTATGGCGTAGATTTGGTCGGTGGCGATACCACGACTTCGCCCGCTGGTCTGGTCATTTCGATAAGCGTCATTGGGCGTGCTGCCAAAAATGCTATTTCATATAGAAAAAATGCCAAACCCAACGACATTTTGTGTCTGTCAGGCGATTTGGGAGCTGCCTATTTGGGCTTGCAAATTTTGGTGCGCGAAAAGGAAGTATTCCAAAGTACAGGACAACAGCCTGAATTAGAGCCATATAGCTATGTAGTAGGGCGACAGCTCAAACCCGAAGCGCGTGTAGATGTCGTCAAAGAGTTGGCGCAATTAGGCATCATCCCTACCGCCATGATTGACATTTCCGACGGATTAGCCTCCGAAATTTTGCACCTCTGCAAAGCCTCACAAGTGGGCATGGTCTTGTATGAAGAGAACCTCCCCCTTCACGAAAATAGCTTGCAGACGGCAGAAGAACTCAATCTAAGCCTGACCACCTGCGCCCTGCATGGGGGCGAAGACTACGAACTGCTCTTTACCATTTCACAAAAAGATTACGAAAAGGCGCAAAGGCTAACGGGCATCTATTTTATAGGATTTGTTACCGAAGCCGAATGGGGGGCAAATCTGCACACACGCGCAGGCGAAAAAATTGCGCTACAAGCACAAGGCTGGACACACTTTTAAGTTCAGTTTTTTAGTTTCATTTTTATTTTTCAAAGATGTCTAATCAGAAGGCGGTAGAAATTTTGCGCGAAAAAATCGCAACCCTGCAAGAGGCTTGGGCTATTAGTGCTGATGCGGCTCAAAAATTTGCCTATCAAAAACAAATAGAACAAGCCCAAGCCGAATTAGCCAATTTAGTTGCCAAATCAAACGCCCAAACCGAAGCCATTTCCCCAACTCAAAACAAGAAGCCTTCTTTTTTTAAAATTAACAAAATTTACTTCTTTATCGCACTGCTTCCCATTTTATTAGGCGGCACTTTTCTATTTTTTAAACATTTTTCGCTACAAAAAAAAGAGAAAACAACTGCCACTTCGAGTACCGCAGCTAATACCACCACTAACACAAATCCAACTAAGACGACAGAAAACGCCTTAGAAACTATATCAGAAAATGTACCAGAAGATGTACCAGAAAATATATTAGAAGGTACAACAGAAAATCCGCCTCTTCCCCTTTCTGATGCCGACTTAGCCCGTGAGCCTCTCTTTTATCGCCTTCCCGATAAGGTAGAAAAGCAAACACGCCTCTATCGCCTACACTTAGCAGCCGAAGATTTCGCGGGTCTGATTTCGAAAGATAAAGAAAAAATAGCTTTCTTTTCAGAAAAAATAAAAAACTTAAAACACCTGCAAAGTCTTTCCTTTGCCGAAACCCTACCCCTTAATAATCGCGAATGGGAATTATTTTTTGAATCACTTTCTACCCTACCTTTTTTAGCGTCCTTAGATTTAAGCCATCAAAAGTTAGAAAAAGTGCCAGCCTCTCTTTTTTTGTGTCAAAATTTGAAAACGCTAAACCTATCAGATAATTCACTTGCTTATCTGCCTGCCGAAATAGGAAATTTGAAAAAGCTACAATTTTTATATCTTAATCAAAATCAACTAACAGAATTGCCTCAAAGTTTGGCTACTCTGCCCCATTTGAAAACACTCTCGCTTTTGGAAAACGCGCCTCTTTCGGGTGCTGCCATTCAGACCTTGACAAAAATTGCTGCACTTAAAACCCTACATTTTGAAATAAAAAATGGACAACTTTTACAATTTGCGCTCCTGCGGCTTCAAAATCTACCCCAACTAAGCCAAATAGAAATAGATTTGACGGCACTCGATTTTAAAAGTTTCCCACCTGCCCTGCAAAAGTTACAAAACTTAACGGCTTTGCACCTTCGCCTAACAGCCAGCAGTCAGACGGGCGATATTTTTCAAAAATTAGCCACTTTGCCAAAACTAAAAAGGCTACATCTGCGCCTACAAGGTAGTCCTTATCTTTCACAAGAAATTTTGAAAGTAAAACAAATAGAATCTCTTTATCTGACTCATGAGCAATATTTAGACCCTGCCGACCTTGCCGAAAAAGTATCACAACTACCTAATTTAAAGCACCTTATCCTAACACAAAAGAAGGAAATAAGTCATTTCCCTGCCCAATGGAAAAGGCTCGCCAAAATACAGGTAGAACAAAGAAAGTTAGTCGAATCTTCTTTTTAAACCTTTATTTTATTTTTATGAAAAAAACCATTATTTTTGTCTTATTTTTGTACTCCTGCACCGCTTCTTTGCTTTTCGGTCAGGAAGTAGTACCTGCTCACCAAAGCCTCGAATCTTTTTCCTTCTTGCGCGATTTTTGCGTATCGGCAAGTCAAGATGAGATTTTTTTTACGATAGAAAGCCCTTCCCAAAGCCTTTCGCGCCTTGTCTGCCTGCAAAAGAAAGAGGACAAATGGTCTGAACCTACTTTGCTTCCCTTTTCGGGAAAATATCAAGATTTAGAGCCTTTTTTATCTTATGATGAAAAAAGATTGTATTTTTCTTCTAATCGTCCTACTCAAGACTCCTTAGAATCTAATTTTGATATTTGGTATGTAGAAAGAAAAGATAAAAATGCGGCTTGGTCTGCCCCTATCAATATGGGTGCGCCCATCAATTCGGCAGGCAATGAATTTTATCCCACCCTTTCAGAAAACCAAAATTTGTACTTTACCTCTGCTGATTTGGCAGGTTTTGGAAAAGACGACATCTATGTTTGCTATTGGGCGAAAGACCACTACCTGCCGCCGCAGGTCTTAGATTCTACCATCAATAGCAAAGGTTATGAATTTAATGCTTTTATTTCAAAAGATGAAAAGTATTTAATTTATACCAAATACAATGCTGAAGACGGACTTGGCAGTGGCGATTTGTATGTGGCGCAAAAAAATCAGGCAGGAACTTGGGAAAAGGCGCGAAACTTAGGGGCGAAAATCAATAGCAAACAGATGGATTATTGTCCTTTTTATGACGAAAAAAATAAAATCTTGTATTTTACCAGTAGGCGAGAAGTCAAACCAGAAAACATTTTGAATTGGCAGAGTTTTCAAGATTGGTTAGAAAAGGGCGAAAATGGGTTGAGCAAACTCTACAAAGTCAGTTTTGACCTTTCGCTGTTTTTTGAGGAGTAGGCAAAAAATTGGCGTTGTCAGAAGGATAAAAAGCTAAACTATGTATGATTAAGTTCTAAAATCATTTTTTTAGGTAGGAATAAGACTTGTCTTGTCAGAAGTTCCAGCTTTGCAGCCTGTTCAGACGCGCGAAGCTGGAGCTTCGCGCTACAGGGGGTAGCCAAACATTTTTTCACAATTATTAGGAAAGCTAAAAGCCTTTTCTTACCTTTGTAGCACCACTCCCCTCACAAGATTGTAGCACTTCTTGGGTTACAATTTTTACAACTATCAAAACTAATACCCCTTTTTCCTTCTTCTTCCCCAAGTACGCAACGCTTGTGGGCTTTTTCGTGTTTTCACTTTCTATACAGCATGAGGGTTTTTGGATTGTTTCAGCATTTGCTACTGCCTATTTTTGGGTTCTTGGTTTTGCTTTTTCCTTTTGGAAAAGTGCAGGCACAGCAAGGCGAAATAGATAGCTTAGAAACTATTTTAAAAGAAACACAAAATGATAGTTTGCAAGTGGAAATATTGAACCAGTTGGCGTGGAAAAATCGGAACAATCGCCCTTTTCAGTCCCTTGCCGCTGCACAAGAAGCCCTCGAAATTGCCACTCGTATCGCCTTTACCAAAGGGCAAACTACCGCCCTTAGTTTTATGGGGGTTGCTTATCGCAATTTGGGCAAATTCGACCAAGCCCTTGCCGCCTATATCGAGGCTTTTAATATTGCCCAAAAAACGGGAGATGCCGAGCGCATGGGTTATTCGTACATCAATATCGCCAATGTGTATTACCTGCGGCGCGATTTTAGCTTGGCTCTCAAACAGTTGGAAAAGGCTCTGCCTATTGCCCAAGCCCTCGAAAATGAAAACATGGAAGGCTACGTTTATACCAATCAGGCGCGTGCATACGCCGATAGTGGGCAGTTTTCAGAAGCCATCTCTGCCCATGAAAAAGCCCTTGCCTTGCGCCAAAAACAGGGCGATACCTACGGGGTTTTGGTTACGGTAAATGAAATTGGGCGCGTTTATAGTGCTATGGGCAATTTGGACAAAGCCTTAGAAAAGCACCTATATTCCTTAGATTTAGCCCTTCAAACCGAACAACTCCTCGATTTGGCAAGGGCGCGAACCGACGCAGCCAAGATTTATTATCGCAAGCAAAACTTAGACAAAGCGACAAAACAAGCCGAAGCCGCCCTTCTCTTAGCACAAAAACTCAACATCTATTTAGAAGCCACTGATGCCGCCCAAATTTTGTATCAGATAGAAAAAGAAAAACAAAATTTTAGTCAATCTCTTTATTATCACGAACTTTATACGCGCTATCGCGATTCTGTGGCAAATCAGACCAAAGACCAACTTGTTTCCGAATTGCAGGTAAGATTTGAAGCAGACCAAAAAGAGCGCGAAAATCAGGTTTTAAAACAGGAACAACTACTCAATCAGGCTACTATCGCCAAACAAAATTTGGTCATGATAGGTGGAATTTTGATTTTAGCCATCTTCTCGACCCTGCTGGCGGTTATTTTTTGGGCTTCGCGCAAACGCAAAAAGGCAAACTTGCTTTTGGCAAGGCAAAATGAACAGATAGAACAGCAGCGGCTTATTTTGGTAGAAAAAAATGAGGAGCTAAATCTGCAAACAGAAAATCTGCGAACGGCTTATCGCGAAATTTCTAACATCAACGAAGCCCTGCACCTTTCCCACCAAATTATCGCGACCAAAAACGAAAATATTATCGCCAGCATCAACTACGCCCAACGGATTCAACTTGCCGTTTTGCCACTGCCTTTGCTACTTAATCAATATTTGGCACAAAATTTTATCTTTTTTCAGCCGCGCGACATCGTTTCAGGCGATTTTTATTGGTTTGAAGAAAAAGACAATCGCCTTTATTTGGCAGTAGCCGACTGCACAGGGCATGGCGTACCCGGTGCCATGCTTAGTATGTTGGGGGTTTTGGGTCTGAATACGATTTTAGGTCAGAATCCTTATATAGAGCCTGCTCATTTTTTAGAAAAATTACACTATTTTATTTATCAGAGTTTGCAGCAAAGTCAAAATCATAGCTTAGACGGCATGGAAATCGGACTCATTTGTATCGATAAAAAAGCTGCCACACTAACGTTTGCAGGGGCAAAATCCTCGATTTTCTACCTACAAAATGGTAACGCTCAAAAAATTAAAGGTGATAAATTTTCCATCGGCGGACAATTACACAAAAATCAAGTGCCGCATTTTACACAACATGCGCTCGATTTTAGCAAAGAAAGCCTACAATTCTATCTCTATTCAGACGGCTTCCAAGACCAATTTGGAGGCAGCGAAGGGCGCAAATTGCGGAGCCGTCCTTTCGAAAATCTCTTAGAAAGTCTTTCCGACTTGCCTCTAAAAGAACAAGGCAGAAAATTAGAACAGTTTTTGGTACAATGGATAAAAGAAGGCGACAACACCCAAACGGACGATATTTTGGTCTTGGGTGCAAAGTGCAGCGAGGCAGATTTTGAGAAAATTTCCGCCTTGTCCTAAGTGAGATACTTGCAGCCTGTTCAGACGCGCGAAGTTGGAGATTCGCGCTACCTTTCAAAAAAACAAATCACAATAAAAAATTAAAAAAACTGTTTATTGTGATTTGAAAATTATAGAAAAAACACTTATTTTATCAAGATTTGGTTACAGGCGTGGGTCTATCGCTTCACTTTCCAAAGCTAAGACCGCAAAAACGCTTTCGTGAATCCTACGCAAAGGCTCTTTTCGTACAAACCGCTCTAAGGCTTCTATTCCCAAAGCAAATTCGCGCAAAGCAAGTGAGCGTTTTTGAGAAAGTCCCCTACTTTTAAGGCGTTCCAAATTGTGCGGCAAATCGTATTCTGCCCCGTAAATGATGCGCAAATATTCCTTGCCCCTGCATTTGACAGCAGGCTGTAAAAGTTCTTTGTCTTTGTGGGCTATAAAATCGTAGGGCTTGACTACCATGCCCTCGCCGCCTTTTTGGGTGAGTTCGAGCCACCAAGCCTGCGCCTTTTCAAAATCGCCTTCTTGCTCAAAATCAATGACTTGATAGGCAGTTTGTAGGAACAATTTGGAATCGGCGCGAGCAATTTCGGCAATTTGGGTCAAATGCCATTCGTGATTTTGGTCGAGATGTACCGCGCCTTCGGTAGCCAAGAGATGAAAGGGAGCTAATTTGTAATCGTCAAGACTTTCTACCTGCCAACAGTATTGGCGATAAGCCTCTACGTATTTTTTTAGCACCTCTTTTTTACGCTCGAATCTGACCAACAAATCTTTCGCATTTTCTATTCCCCTTTGCGCCGCCAGAAGCAAGGCACTTTCTGCCTTAGGCAGAGCCGCGCCTGCCGCTGCACCTACGGCGGCATACTGCTCTTTGAGAAGTGCTTGCGCTTTTGCAGACCAAGGCAAAAGTTCGGCATCTAAACAGACCCAATCGGTTTTGAAGTTTTCCCAAAAATTAGCCTTTGTCAGGGCTAATGCCACTCTTTCGAGGAAGGCTTTTTCCAGACCTGTATCCGAAAAAAAGCTGCGCCCTGTGCGCGTGTAACAAACGCCAATGCCTTCATTTTCTACCCCAAAACGCCGTAAAGCCGCCGCCTCATCTCGACAGACGACTAAGACAGCACGCGAACCCATGTGTTTTTCCTGACAAATGACCTTCCGTACCTCTCTTTTTTTGTAGTAATTGAGGGCTTGGGTAGGATACTCCAAATATTCGGGCAAATCGCTGGTAGCGCAAGGCGACATCGTAGGTGGCAAATAAATCAACCACTTCGGATTGATGGCAAAACGGCTCATGACCTCTAAGGCAGCAATCGAACCCTCTTGGCGAAGTGTAATATTATGGCGAAGGCGCGTCTGGATAATGCGTTTGCCACTTACATCTTCGAGGTGCAATAAATCGTCCTCTATTTGTTGGGAACTAAGGGCAGGATTTTGTGCCTGCTTGGTGATAGGGCGCACAGGCTCGCAATAGACTTTTTTGGCATCTACCGATATCAACTCCCCTTCGGGGTAGCGCAAGGCGGTGAGTTTGCCCCCAAAGACGCAACCTGTGTCGATATTGAGGGTTCTGTTCAACCATTCGGGTTGTGGAATGGGCGTGTGTCCATAGATAACTTTTGCCTTTCCGCGATAGGCTTTTGCCCAATCGTGGCGGACAGGAAGCCCAAATTCGTCTATTTCCCCTGTCGTTTCGCCATACAGACAAAAGGCGCGAACTGCGCCCGAAGCCCTGCCCTGCATTTCCTCTATCAAACCTGCATGGGCGACGACAAGTTTGCCCTCATCGAGTACGTAATGGCTTATCAGACCATAAATAAATTTCTCTACGGCAAGACGAAACGCCTTGCTTTCACCTTCCAACTGCTTGACTGTCAGTTCTAACCCATGTTTGAGCTGCACTTTCTGCCCCCTAAGATATTTTTGTAGTTTGATGTCGTGATTGCCGGGCACGCAATACGCCACTCCCGTTTTGACCATGCTCATGACCAACTTCAAGACCTTTGGCGAATCCGTACCCCTATCCACTAAATCGCCCAAAAAGATAGCCTTTCTATTGGGGGGCGGCGTAACGGCAAAACCAAAATGTGGCTCGCCTTCGTTTGTGTGGCTTTCAATTTGATAGCCCAACTTCGAAAGCAAGGTTTCTAATTCATCGAAACAGCCATGTATATCGCCAATTATATCAAAAGCACCCTTGTCTTCTCTTTTGTCGTTGTAGAGTTTTTCGCGCTTGAAATAAATAGGCGCGTCAATCTGCTCCTGATTTAGGCGATAGACCTGCCTAAAACCTTCTTTTTCCAAGCTACGCAACGACTTTTTGAGTTGGTGCGCTTGCTGCCTAACGACATGGCTGCCAAAATTTCGGTCGGGACGCAACTGATTTCGCTTTTCACAGACCTCAAAAGGTAGGTCTAAAACGATAGCCAAAGGCAGACAGTGGTGTGTTCGCGCCAATTCTATCAATCCTTTTCGGGATTCTGCTTGCACGTTGGTAGCATCTATGACGGTGAGCAAGCCTCTTTTGAGCCTTTTGCTCGCCACATAGTAGAGCGTTTCGAAAGCGTCAGTGGTGGCAGTTTGGTCGTTTGGGTCGTCGCAAACCCAAGCCCTGCATTGGTCGGAGGAAAGCACTTCGGTATCCTTAAAATGTTTCTTTGCAAAACTGCTCTTGCCAGAGCCAGAAACGCCTATCAAAACTACCAAAGCAAATTCAGGTATTTTAATTTCCATGTGTAAAAATAGCCATTTGTGAAGGTGCGCCAATATTTTCAAGTTCTTCCCCTAAGGGGGCAATTTCTACCCGATAGCCATATCGTTGGGCTACGCCCTTAGCCCAAGAAGCAAATTCGGCTCTATTCCACTCGAAGCGGTGGTCGGAATGGCGGAAAATACCCGCCTCTAAGGATTCCCAAGTAACGTTGTACTCGCGATTGGGCGTAGTGAGTACAATAGTTTGCGGTTTGGCATTTTCAAAAAGCACCCTTTCGAAGGCTGCCAAACGGTTGGGTTCTAAATGCTCGATGACCTCAACCACTGCCGCCGCCTCAAAGCCTTTTAGTCGCTCGTCTTGATACATCAAAGAACCTTGAAAGAGCGTAATTCGCTCCTTCTGTTTGGGGGACATTTCGTCGTAATGCAGCTTTTCCTTTGCTTTAAGAAGTTCTTGATAGGAAACATCTACGCCTGCTATTTGCGTGAACTGTTTGTGTTTGAGTAGTTTTCTTAAAAGTTTGCCCTCGCCACAGCCCAAATCTAAGACCGTATTTGCACCCGAAGCCAAAAGCACTTCCGCTACCTTTTGCAGCCTTTTTTCATGCAAAGACTCCTTTCTTTTTTCGGTTTCTGAAAGTAGTCCCCACTCATTTGGTTCGGCTTCTAATAATTCGCCCTCACTTAGTCTTTCTAAGGCTTGTCTTGAAAGGGAAGTAAGATTGATAAGGTAACGTTTAGTAATCTGTTCCTTTTCGGGGTGATTTTTGAGCCAGCCCTCGCCTTTTTGCAGCAACTTTTCAATTTCATGTTGATTGACAAAATAATGTTTGTCGTTGTCTAATGTAGGCAACAGAACATAGAGATGCGAAAGAAGTGCCTGCGTAGTTATCTTATTTTTAAGGTGCAAAATGTAGTATTTGCTTGCGCCCCATTCGGGAAATTTATCGTCTAAAACCTGCCTTTCTACCCTCACTTCATAGCCCAATGGCTCAAACAAGCGGCGAATCAGACTTTCCCCTCCTTTGGGTGCAGCCACCGAAGCAATCATCACCTCAAAAGGCATTTCTTGGGCTACCAATTCGGGTCTTTCTTTGCATTTTCCATTCAAAGCAGAGGCAAACGCTTTGGCGATTGCCACACTCATAAAAGACGAGGCTACATAAGGGCGGTCATTGACGTAGTGCGCTAAGGCAAAATTGTCGCTGCCACTTTTTTTATTACCCCGAACCATCTCGATGGGGTCTATATCGAGCAGGAGCGAAAGTGTTAGGCTTGTTTCGCTTTTTTGTGGGTAAAAAATATGCGCCTCACCCATTGAAAGTTCCACCGTTTGAAGTTTGTCGGGGTGCTTGTGCAAGACATAACCCCAATCAGTTGCAGGCGCGTAAGTAGTCGTAATATTTAAAATCATATTTTAATAAAGTTGGAATCAATATCCTAAAAAAACAAAACCCCTATCCTAAAAGTTTCTGATATAGGGTATAATTTTCATCATCGAAGCAGATAAAAATTACTTCCTCGAAAGTCGGATTTTGGTCGAGAAATTCCTCTACCGTTTTTATCGCAATTTCGGCGGCTAAGGGCTTGGGGAAACCATAAACGCCTGTGCTGATGTTGGGAAAGGCAATCCGCAAGAGGTTATTTTCGAGCGCAAGTGCTAAGGATTGGCGATAAGCCGAAGCCAAAAGTTGGGCTTCCTTGTTTTTTCCACCCGACCAAATGGGACCTACCGCATGGATAACCGCTTGGCAGGGCAAATTGCCTGCCTTAGTCAGGACGGCACTACCTGTGGGACAGCCGCCTTGGGCATCGCGAATTTTATCACATTCGAGTATCATTTCTCTGCCTGCGGCAAGGTGAATTGCGCCATCTACGCCGCCGCCCCCTGCCAAACGGCGATTAGCAGCATTGACGATAGCGGGAATAGCAAGTTTGGTGATGTCGCCTTTTTGTAGCGTTATTTTTTTCATTTGTAGGCTATTTTTAGGGATATTTGTAAGATTTTTTTCAGTTATTTAAAAAGTTTTTTATTGTCTTTCAGATACTTTTTGGCTTCATCTTTTGTCGCATGGCTTTTTTCGGCATGGTCGAGGATTTTTTCATAGTAAGCCTTCGCCTGCTGATAATTTTTCTGCTGATGCGCAATCTGACCCAAATACGCCAAAGAGTAGAGATAATAACCTGCCTGCTGTGCGTTGTTGCTTTCGCCAAAGGCGACGGCACGCTCTAAATAGTGTTGCGCCTGTGTGTAGTCGCGATACAATTTGTAGATATAACCCAAATAAAAGGCAGCATAACGCCCATTGGTAGCCTCATAGCCGACCCAACCGCTATCGATGCGATTGAGGATATCGAGAGAAACGGTGCGCAATTTCTGATAATCACCCGTTTGGAAAAGTGCAATGGCGTAATAACGGTGAAAATAGGGGTTATTGGGAAAGGTCTGGTGGAGGTATTCGGCTAAAAGGCTTGCTTTTTCGCGTTGATTTTCGTTTTTGTAAATGGTCATCAGAAAATACTGCGCTTCGGTTTTGGTATAAAAGCCTTCCCGTACCACTTCTTCTAATTGCGCAATGCCTTTTTCTTTTTCCCCGTTTTTAAAAAACCATAAAATCGGCTTTACGCCCGGATAATTCTCGGCTACATATTCTACATAGTAGTTGTAAAGTCCGTCGCCAAAGAGCAGTTCTGGCGTAAGGTCGGTATTTCCTGCGGCTAATTGGTGATATTTGAGGGCTTTTTTGGCTTCAAAGGCGGCTTTGGTTTTGTTTCCCCGCTCGGCATTGAGCCAACCTTTGAAGGCATAACCACCTGCCACAAAAAAAGCCGCTTCCACTGCCTTCTGGGGGTTGTTTTCGTCATCTTCATACTTATCGTAAAGTGCCTCGCCGTATAAAATGGTGCTATCCATGTATGCCATAAACTTGGCATCATAGCGCGTTTCTTCCGTATTGGGCATAATTTTCCAACGCTCGCTCAATCCTAAAAGAAAGTAGGCGATAGGGTGCTGCGGATACCGACGTTTGAGGTATAAAAAGACATCTTCGGAGCGGCGAAAGTCGAAATTATAGAGGTTGTTCATCGCCTCGGTACAAGCCAACTGGACGGCATTGTTGCTAATGAGCATCTCTACGCTATCATAAGAGGGCAGATACTGCGCCTTACAGGGGGTTGTGAGGCTACCCAGAAAAGCCGTTTGGAATCCTACCCAAAAAAAGAAAAAAGAGCCTAAGAAAAAAGAAGGCACAAGGTTTTTTGGAAAGTGGAAGGAAAGACGCATTTTTGAAGACATGCCGAAAAGAGATTAGTTTGCAAAACAACAAAGATACAAAAAAGAAACAACTAAGCGCATCAATTAAGGTTTTTTGGCATTTCTAAGCTGCTCCTTCGGACAAGAGTTTGAAGGGCAGGGCAGGTGTTTATCTTTTTTGCCCAAAAATGTAGCAAAGCACAAAACCTGAAAGGTAGCTTTTAGTCTATTTGCTTTTCCCTATCAATAACTTTACAAGTTTTGGTAATAAAAAAAGTGAAAAAAAATTGCGCCCTTTGGAAAAAAGGTGTAACTTGCGGTCGACATAATCGTATCTATCGCTACAAATACTCTTTCTCCTTCTCTAAAAAACATCTAAAAACGGACAATAACCTCAATGATGATGCAAGTTTTTCCTCTTTTCTACAAAAGCGAAGGCAAAAAGATAGGTATAAATCCCTATCCTACAGCTGCTATAAAGGAAAAGTTGAAAATTTGCGGAGATTTGAGATATAGCAAAACCCATAAGAGTTGGTATTTGCCTTATGAAAAAAGTGTTTTTGAAAAGCTCAAACAACACTTCCCCGACCTTGAAATATCGAGTAACAACGCCCCCTTGCGGACTGAACACAAGCCTGCCCTTTCTAACGGAAATGAGAAAGTAGAAAAGCCAAAAGGTGTTCATCAAACCGACATAGTAGGCAGTTCGAGTACAGAGGCTAATCCTAAGCAAGAGAAGCACGCCGAACCCATTACGCAAATCCTACGCATAGTTGGCTACGAAGATAAAGGTTGGTGGGTCTATTGTGATTTTAGCATAGGGCAGAAAATCAAAACTACTTTGGAGCGGTCTTATTGGGATAAAAACAAAAAAGCGTGGTTTGTACCTGTTTTGAAAGGTAGTTTTGCAAAGCTAAAAAACCTTTTAAACATTCCCATTCCGCACTTGACTTTCCAAAAGTATGAGTTTCCCAGAAATGCTATATTCAAGCCTCATCCCGAAAATAGCGATTTTGTCTTGGTAGAGTTGCCTTACAAAGCGGCGGCTTACAATATTATCAAAACAACAAAGACCCGCTATTGGGACAAAGGACGCAAATGCTGGCGTATCTTGAACCAAAATTCCATTCGCAATGGTTTAATAGAACGATTGCAAAGTGCTGGTATTGAGGTGCAGATTGAGGAAGCAGTATTGCAAAACGTAGTAAAAGAAGGACGCTACAAAGATGTAAAGCAAAATCACGAATGGGTTTTGTCTTTGCCTAAGCCTTTGCAAACTACTTTTACTGCCTATACTGGTGCCCTAATGCTTAGGCAATACAGTTGGCATACTATTAAAAACTACCGTCTGGCATTGAAAGACTATTGTGCTGCTTTTAATTTTCGCCACCCCGACGAAATTTCGCCCAAAGAAGCACAACTTTGGCTCACAGAATCCGTACAAGAGGGAGCCAGTGAAGCGGTCTTTGTAACGATGATTTGTGCTTTGCGTTTTTACTACATCAAGATGCAAAAACGCGAAGATTGGGAGTTTCATCTGCCTTTCCCACGCCGTGCTGAGAAGTTGCCCAATATATTGAGCCAACAAGAGGTAAAGGCAATGTTTGACGCAGTAGATAATCTCAAGCACAAAACCATGTTGCTCTTGGGTTATGCCGCAGGGTTGCGTGTGAGCGAAGTTGTCAGTTTGCGTTTGGCAGATATGGATTCGCAAAGAATGGTTATCCATATCAAACAAGCCAAAGGCAAAAAAGACCGTTGTGTGATGCTTTCGGAGGTGCTTTTGGAAACGTTGAGACTTTATTACAAAGCCTACAAGCCCAAAGAGTGGCTTTTTGAAGGGCAGAGCTACGACCATTACAGCACACGAAGTGTGCAAAAGATATTTCAGCGTGCTAAATTGAAAGCACGCATAGTAAAAAAAGTAAGCTTCCACGCCTTGCGACACAGTTTCGCAACGCACCTGCATGAAGCAGGCACCGACATTCGTATCATTCAAGAACTCTTGGGACACAATAGTTCTAAGACCACCGAACGATACACACATGTTAGTAATCGTACTATCCAAAGGGTCAAAAGCCCCCTAGATACTTTAATGAATTCAAAAAATGCGAACTGAAATTCGTATAACTGCATGTTGTGGGCTATTCTAAAAAAACATTGTTACTAAATTAAATATATGCTAAAAACCATTTACAACTCAAACTTTGTTTCTATTGCACTTTCCGAAGAGCAAGGAATTTCAGTCATAACGTGGTCAGAGAACACAAAAGATATGACAGATGCACAATATAGAGAAGAAATATTGAACCTAACGGAGTTATCAAAAAACACAACTTATAGTGCCACACGTGTTGTTAATGATACAACATTGTTTAAAGGAACTATTATCCCTGAAACCCAAGAGTGGGTAGCAGAAACGATTTATTCACAATTGCAACATATTGAAAAATATGCTTTGGTAATGCCAGATGAGTTTTTTGGTAATTTATCAGTAGAATTAACCTTAGATGAAATACAAAAAATAGGTAATATAAGTCTGAAAGTATTTTCTAATTTAGAGGAGGCTTACCTTTGGATTAACTCTTGACAAAATAATTTCAGGTATTGTCAAATAGAATACAATCTGTTAAAAAGTTAGGGTTTATTCAGGAAAACCTTTGCAATTTTTTTCTATCGTATTGTCTAAAAAAACAATGAAATGACAAAAGATGACATAGAACAATTACTTTCGGAATGTTTGTTACGCTCAGAAACCTATTCCTTAGTCATTACTGACTTAGAAGGACGGTATATTTATGTCAATGAAGTATTTAAAAACAGGTTTGCATTTGTCTGCAATGATTTTATAGGTCAGCCTTCCTTTATAGCCATCTACCCCGAAGACCACGACAAATGCCTTCAAGCCATAGAGCAGGTTTTTCAAAATCCTGATAAGGTAGTAAAGGTAAATTTACGAAAACCTGATACCAGCATTAACGATTTTTATTGGACACATTGGGAATTTTCTTTGTTCAAAGACCATAACAAAAATCCCGTAGGCATACTTTGCTTGGGACACGACATCACAGAAACTGAAAAAGCAAGCAGACAAGCCAAAGAATTTGCCCAGAAAGTAGAAACAATGATAGAGGAAATCACAGACGGTTTTTATGTACTCAATCGTGAGTGGAAATTTATCAAAATCAATACAGTAGCAGAACAAATATTAGGCATTCCAAGAGAAAAACTTTTAGGACATACAATTTGGGATTTATTTCCAGACACACCCGATTACAACTATCCCACTGCCTACCGCAAAGCAATGAATGAGTATGTAACGGTAACTTTTGAAGATTATCGGGCAGATTTGGATAAGTGGTTTAGCACGGTTTGTTATTCTTCGCAAGAAGGTTTGACGGTGTTTTTCAAAGATATTACCCAAGAAAAGAAAAAGCAATTTGCCTTAGAAGATACGACAAATAAATTAAAAGCAATTTTAGAAAGCACGCACAATGGTTATATTTTGATAAATAAAGACTATAAAATATTACATTTTAATGAAGTTGCAAAGATAATGAGATACGATTACGTTCATAGAATATTGGTAATCAATCAAGATGTAAGAGATTTCATTAGTTTAGAAAGTAAAAATGTTTTAATGGATTTATTTGAAAAAGCAATGCAAGGTCAAGCAACTGTGACAGAAGTAAAAAGGACTATACAAGGTAAGGAAACTTGGTTTGAAGATTATTTTTTGCCTGTTTATAAAGAAGCAACCCAAGAACTCATAGGCGTTACACTCAAAACTGTGAATATTGATGATAGAAAACAAGCAGAGAGGAAAATGAAAGAGCAAGATTATATATTGCGTGCTATTTATAACAGTACAACCGAAGCCATAACATTCATAGATAAAAATTTTTTGGTACGTTTTGGCAATCAAGTAGCAAAAGGATTTACTAAACAATTTTTCGGCAAAGAGGCACAACTTGGAGATAATGTATTTGACTATACTTTACCTGAATATCAAGAAGAATTTAGAGATTATTTTGAAAGAGTTTTGTCAGGAGAGCATATTACTATGGATTACAAATATAATAAAAATTATTGGAAACTAAGTTTGTATCCCGTATATGACGATGAGCATATTATAATTGGTATTGCCCACAATGTACTTGATATTACAAAACGCAAAGAGAAAGAAGAAGTGGTATTAAAGCAAAACGAAGCCTTACAACAAATATCGTGGCAACAATCTCACGAACTTCGCAGACCTGTTGCCAGTATTTTAGGACTTTGTGACTTGCTTAAAAACTATAAAAATGAAACCGAAGAAATGAAAAGTAAATATATTGACAGTATGCTACAAGCAGCTAATGAACTTGATAAGATTATACATAAAATAGTGTTTCTTGCGAATGAAAATGAGTACGACAAATAAAAGAACAGCCCACAACATTATGTTTGCGAAAAGGCGGGCTAATGTGCTAATTTTAGGTTTTTGTGCTTTCTATAAACTTTGTGCGTAGGGCAATCCAAAAAAGCAAGCTCCCACTTTTGGAACTTGCTTTTTCTTTTTTTTGTATCTTTGTGAGAAATAGAAAACTATTTGGTTACTAATAGGCCTGTAAGTTTTGGCAACAAAAAAGTAAGAAAAAATTGCGCCCTTTGGAAAAAAGGGGTAACTTACAACGGATAGAAGCGTATAAAAACTTTGAAAATGCGCAAGGGCTTGTGTGTAACGGTGGCATTTCGGGTGCAATTTTAAAAGAAAAATCCTCAAAAGTAGCCCAAAAATTCGTAACTTCGCAAGCGAACAAAAAGAAATACGACAATGGCAAAATACATCAATCCCTATACTGATTTTGGCTTCAAAAAACTTTTTGGAGAAGAAGCAAACAAAGACCTTTTGATTGATTTTTTGAACCAACTTTTGCCCAAACATCATCAAATTGC
>NZ_AUGI01000058.1 GCF_000422585.1 Hugenholtzia roseola DSM 9546 | reverse complement strand
TATGTTTCAAGTGCAAAGTTGGAAGAGGCGCAATTTTCCGCGCACGCTTTCAACTTGGGCATCAGAAAACATTGGGATATTGAAAATAAGGCGCATAAGAATAAAGATGTTATCTTTAAACAAGATAAAAACAGAGTCAAACAACCTAATCACGCTGTCAATAGAGCGATTTTGAATACCATTGTCATTAACCTGATGACAAAGTATTACAAACAAACAATCACACACAGCCAAATTTTATTCTGTTCTCATTTTCAAAATATCCTAACTATGAGTAGAACTTAACATTACTGCCCCATAGGGGAGGGTTCGAAAACCAAACCATTTTTTTTGCATTTATGCAAAAAAAATGATTCAGAATCAAAGCCCCGCCCTATGCAGTAATGTTAAGTTCTGTAAAAAGCCTTGTTTTGTCAAATTTGACACAAAATAAAATTTGGGCAGAACCCTTTTTTAGGTCTGAAAGCCCTTTTTTATTTCAATCTCACTTCGGACAAGGCAATGCCTTGTCCCTACATTTGAACCTGTTTTTTAGAATTTAACATCACTGCACCCTGCCCTCCCCCCATAGGGGAGGGTTCGAAAACCAAATCATTTTTTTTGCATTTATGCAAAAAAAATGATTCAGAATCAAAGCCCCGCCCTATGGGGGCGGGGTTTGGGGTGGGGTGCATTTAAGGCTTTTATCGTTGTAACAACGCCAAAAGTAGAAAATAAGGATAGTTTTTTATGCAAAAAGTACAAAAGGTTTTGGTGGTCATAGTCGTCTATAATGGCGAAGCGGTGTTAGTGCCTTGTTTGGATAGTGTTTTAAAAAGTGATTATCCGCTTGATGTTTTTGTCTGGGATAATGCTTCTTCTGACGCTTCCATCGAGATACTAAAAACGTATGAAACGCTTTTTTTGCATCAAAAAAAAGAACAAATATACAAACTAATCCTATCGGAAAAAAATGTAGGCTTTGGCATAGCCAACAACGCAGGACTTAGCTATGCCCTTGATAATCAATACGATTTCGCCTTTTTGCTCAATCAAGATGCTTGGTTGCAAGCAGATACCATTTCCAAATTATTGCCACTGGCACTTGCAAATCCCGATTGGGGTATTGTATCGCCCCTGCACCTCAATCGCGAAGGAACAAATTTAGACCCTAACCATGCCTTGCATTTGGGAAAGGAAGCTGGTTTGCGCTTGGATACAGACGAACTTTTGGCAAAAAAACATACAAAAAATTATACCATACCGATAAGCAATGCCGCTGCGTGGTTGCTTTCGCGTGCCTTTTTGGAGCAGGTAGGCGGTTTTGACCCACTTTTTTTCTTGTATGGAGAAGATAATGATTTGAACCAGCGTAGGATTTTTCATGGCTTTCAAATGGGCTTTGTGCCTGCTGCCCACATTCATCATGCGCGTTACAAGCCGCCGCAGGCGAGCGCACCGACGCAAGAGGCTCTTTATCAGCGCACACTTCGGCGCAATATGGCAGAGCATCTGACCTATTTGAAAAATATCAACCTTTCTTGGTCGTGGCTTATCTGCAAATCTTTTTCTTATCTACTCAAAAGGTGGCTACTTTTCCGAAAACAAAAAGATGGCATTGCCCAAAAAACAGATTGGCAGGCTTTCAAAGAAGTTTGGAAAAATAGAAGGCAAATTTTACAAAATCGGGCTATTTGCAAACAAAAAAACAGAAATTTTATCTAATATTTTAAAAGAAAGCCATGCAGGAGCAGAAAAAAAATCCGCTTGCCTATCAACAGGTTCGAGGCGACATCTTAGCACAGTTGAAGGCACTACCCACTACCCCCCTGCGCTTGTTAGATGTCGGCTGCAATCGGGGCGCGTTGGGGCAGGTTTGGAAAGAGCAGCACCCCCAAGCGTGGGTGGAAGGTTGGGACTACAATCCTGCCGCCATCGAGCAGGCAACTTTGGTACTTGATGCCGCCTTTGAAATAGATTTAGACGACGAAAAGGCTCTTTTACAACTCTTAGCAGGTAAAAAGTTTGAGGTCATTGTTTGTGCTGATGTATTAGAGCATCTGAAAAACCCAAAGAAGGTGGTCAGTATTTTGTTTGAAGCCTTAGAAAAGGGCGGAGCTATCCTTATTTCGCTTCCCAATTTGGCGCATTGGGAAATTTTCTATCACCTTTTGAATCAAAAACTACCTGCACGTGAGCGCGGCATTTTCGACGATTCACACCTGCGCTATTTCATGCGTAAAAACTTGCCTTCGCTTGCACCGCTTGGGGCGCGTTATGAACTTTTAAGTCGAAATTTTCGCCTTTTTGAAAAAAAGCCGACTAAATGGGATAAGTTTGTCTTACCTTTTTTCAAACATTTGCCTTGGCTTAGGGAATATGTTACTTTTCAGTATCTTTTCAAACTTGAAAAAATATAATGCCCTATCGTTTTTATACAAAAAATAATAACTTTTTTCCAAACCCTTAAAAAACATGAAACTGCCCACTCAAATTGTTACCGATTTTTATACTGCCTTCCAAAATAAAGATGCCGAAAAGATGGCAGCCCTCTATCACGACGAAGTGGTCTTTAATGACCCCGCATTTCACAACCTCAAAGGCGAGGAGGCACGCGATATGTGGCGCATGCTCATTAGCAGAGGAAAAGATATGGAAATGAACTTTTCAGGAATTAAAGAAGTTGGGGAATGGGACAATGGCGTAGAAGTCATTGCCCATTGGGAGGCTATTTATACCTTCACCAAGACAGGGCGCAAGGTGCATAACATCATCAACGCGCGTTTTCAGGTGGTAGAAGGCAAAATCTTACGCCACACCGACGACTTCAATCTCTGGCATTGGGCAGGCATGGCATTGGGTTTTTCAGGTAAAATATTAGGCTGGACACCTTTTGTGCAAAACAAAATTCGAAAAAATGCAAGGTTAGCCTTAGATTTATACCGAAAAAATAAGAGCTAAATTTGATGACAAACAACAAGCATCATAAAACAAGCCTCATAAAAAAAGCCTGCCTTTATTCTACGTCTTTTGTGAAATTTTCACTTATCCATTGTGCCACTACTTGGGGAAAATATTGATGCTCCAAAATTTGCACCTTGCGGGCGATTGTTTCGGGCGTATCAGGGGGATAAGATAGGCTCACGCTTTTCTGCAAAATAATTTCACCTTCATCATACTTTTCATTTACAAAATGAATCGTAATACCTGTTTGGGCTTCCGCTGCCTCGAAAACGGCTTGATGCACGTGTGCGCCATACATGCCTTTGCCGCCATATTGGGGCAAAAGAGAAGGGTGAATGTTGATGATTCTTTTGGGGTATTGCGCTATCAAAGTGGGCGGCAAAAGCCAAAGAAAACCTGCCAAGACAATCAAATCTATTTGGCGTGCAGCTAAATATTTTTCTACTACCTGCGTCTGATAAAAGTCGTTTCTATTAAAGACCACTGTTTCTATGCCCAAGGCGAGGCATTTCTCAATAACAGGAGCTTGGGCTTTGTTGCAGAATAAAATAAAATTCGCTTCTTTTTGTAAATGTTCTATGATTTTGAGGGCATTGCTGCCTGAACCAGAGGCAAAGAGAGCGATTTTGGCTTTTGGAAACATCTTGAAACGACTTGTATGCGATTAAAGGGGAAACTAAGAACGTGAAATAAGAAAAGCAGATGCCAGAAACAAACTTTGGTTTTTAGCATCTGCCTTTGCAAATAAGGTTATTTTTCGTTGTTTAAATTTGGAATAATATCGCGGCTTTTCTTTTGAGAGCCTTTTCGTAGGCGCATATTGAGCAGCTCGACGACAAAGGCAAACGCCATCGCAAAATAGATATAGCCTTTTTCCACATGCACATCAAAACTTTCGATGACCAACATAAAGCCTATCATAATCAAGAAAGAGAGTGCCAACATTTTAAGCGTAGGGTGCGCATTGATAAAATCGCTGATATTTTTGGCAAAAAGCATCATCACACCCATAGAAATCACAACGGCAACAATCATCACATAGACATTTTTGGCAATGCCGACGGCAGTGAGGATAGAGTCGAAGGAAAACACAATGTCTATCAATACAATTTGTACGATAGCAGAAAAAAGGGCGTTGGCTTTTCCTTTTGGGGCTTCTTCCTCTTCGGTGAGTTCCATTTTGGCGTGAATTTCAGTGGTTGTTTTTCCGATAAGAAACAGACCACCGATAAGCAGGATAAGGTCTTTACCCGAAATTTCGCCCGAAGTCTTCGAAATTTTCCAATCTAAGCCCAAACCATTAAAAAATTCGTGTATATCAAAAAGTGGTTCGGTAAGCCCCGTAAGCCAAGTGATGCCAAAAAGCAAGCCTACACGCACTACAAGGGCTAAGGCTAAACCCAAATTTCGTGCAGTGCCTTGGTCTTTTTTGGGAAGTTTATCGGCTATGATGCTGATAAAAATGACGTTGTCGATGCCTAAGACAATTTCTAAAAGGGCTAAGACAAGAAGGCTCATCAAGCCTGCACTGGTGAGTAGATACGAAATATCTTCCATAGAAGCGTTTGAAAAGGGTTAGAGGTGTGTAAAAAGTAGTCGTTTTTTTAAGTTTAGAGGGCTTTTTTAAATAGGCTTGTCAGGGGCAGAGTTGGAAAGGTAGCTTTTTCCACTGTGCCTTTTTCCGCTATTTCAACCCAAATCTAAGCATTTGCAGAAATAAAGCCAAAAAGCGGCGAGATTTTATCCATTTTTTTACAACCTATCCCCCAAGAAGCTCCATTGAGGTTAAATTTTAATAGTCAAGTTCAAACGTAGGGACAAGGTACTGCCTTTTCCGCAGTAAGATTGAAACAAAAAAGGAATGAACCCCACCCTGCCCTCCCCCAAAGAAAGGGTGTCAAAACCAAATTTTATTTTGCTTCAAATTCGAAAACACAAGATTTTTCATAGCATTTAACTTTGTTTGCCACAAACCTCGCTACCTATTTTGCGACAAGCCCATCGAAAAGAGAGCCAAATCATAGCGAATAGGGTCGTCAGGGTCAAAATGACGGAGCGATTCTGTAAGTTCTAAAACTGCCTGCCAATCGTCTTTTGGGCGTTGGAGCAGCCCTAAATGGCGTGCTGTGCGGCTCACATGCACGTCTAAGGGAACAGTTAGTTGGCGTGGCTGAATGTTTTTCCAAATGCCCAAATCTACGGCATCTTTTCGCACCAGCCACCTTAAAAACATGCTAAGTCTTTTGCACGCCGATTTTTTAGCAGGCGAAGCCACGTGTTTTCGGGTACGCAAGGGCGCGTATTCTGCCGCAAAGAAGGTCTGATGAAAGCGTATCAAGCCCTTTTCTATCGTCTTTTCCGAAGGCGCAACGGCAAAAAGATTTTCCAAAGAATCATTTTTTTGATAGAATCTTTGTAAAAAATCTAAAAAATAGAAAAGGTCGGTATCCTGAAAGGTGCGATGTTTAAAGCCTACTAAGGGTTTCAAATCATTGCTTTGGTAGTGGAGTACAAAATCGTGTGGGCGATTGTCCATGCGCTCGAAAAGCAGGCTACATTTGGCGATAATGGTCTTGCGAAGCCCCCAAGCCAAAGTTGCAGAAAAGAGAGCCGCAATTTCGATGTCCTGTTTTTTAGAAAAACGGTGGGCAAGCAAAATGGGGTCGTTGGGAATGAAGTCGGGGGTAGCCGCCTTTTGGTAGTTTTGTTCTAAAATTTCGTGTAAAGAAGGAAAAGACACGCCAAATTGCTATTTTGTGTATGAAAAATTACCAAATTCAGACCTAATTTCTACTTCGGGGGTAGGATTTTCTTCTACCCTGCCAATAATTTGAGCCTCGATTTGAAAACTTTTCGCAATTTGTATCAGAGCCTCTGCCGTTTTGGGGTCGGTATAAATTTCTAAGCGGTGTCCCATATTAAAGACTTTGTACATTTCCTGCCACGCCGTTTGACTTTCTTCTTGAATCAGGCGGAAAAGTGGCGGCGGCGCAAAGAGATTGTCTTTCACCACTTTATACTGTTTTAAAAAGTGCAGAATTTTGGTCTGTGCGCCACCCGAACAATGAATAGCGGCATGGATAGCAGGGCGGTGTTCGGCAAGGATAGCCTTCATCAGGGGCGCGTAGGTGCGTGTGGGCGAAAGGACAAGTTTGCCTATGTCCATTTTAGGGTCTATGCTACTATCGCCATACACTGCCATTTTTTCATACACTTGTGTAAGTTTTCGGCTGCCTGCATAGATGAGGTAGGAAGGCACAGCAGGGTCGTAACTTTCGGGATATTTTTCGGCTAAGTAGCGATTGAAAACGTCATGGCGTGCAGAGGTAAGCCCATTGCTACCCATACCCGAATTGTACTCTTTTTCATAACTTGCCTTTCCAAAAGAAGCAAATCCTACCACTACATCACCTGCTTTGATATTCGAAGTCGTAACTACTTTGCTGCGCTCCAAACGCGCCGTAACGGTGCTATCTACGATAATGGTTCGCACCAAATCGCCTACATCTGCCGTTTCGCCTCCTGTGCTATAAATGCCGATACCTTCCTGACGCAAGTCGGCTAAAATCTCTTCCGTACCCTGAATAATGGCGGCAATGACTTCCCCCGAAACCAAGTTTTTATTGCGCCCAATGGTAGAAGAAATAAGCAGGTTGTCCGTTGCGCCTACACAAATAAGGTCGTCTAAATTCATCACGATAGCATCTTGCGCAATGCCTTTCCAGACCGAGAGGTCGCCTGTTTCTTTCCAATACAAATACGCCAGCGAGGATTTCGTGCCTGCGCCATCGGCATGCATGATGTTGCAGTAGGCGGGGTCGTTTGCCAAGATGTCGGGGATAATTTTGCAAAAAGCGTCGGGGAAAAGACCCTTATCGATGCCTTTTAGGGCGTTATGTACGTCGGTTTTATCGGCAGAAACGCCTCTTTGGTCGTAGCGTTGGCTCATAGTCGGATAAGTTCAAGATAACATCAAGATAACGAGATGCAAAAAAGCAGAGCATTTTTCTCTGCCTGCCCTAAGCGGCTTTCAGGGGGCAAAGATAGGAAAAGAACCAACAGTAGGAATTTTTTAGCGTATCTTTGTCGCGAAAAAATGCCCTTTCTATCTAAACTTTGATTCTATCATGACTACTACCGAAAGAGAAATTGCGGCTGCCCTCCTCGAAATTGGCGCAGTCAAGTTAAGCCCACAAGAGCCTTTCAAATGGGCTTCGGGCTGGCTTTCACCCATTTATTGCGACAACCGCCTTACGCTTTCTTATCCTACCCTTCGCACCCAAATCAAAGAAGCACTGGTAGCACTCTTGCAGACGCATTTTGCACAAGCCCAAGCAGTGGCAGGGGTTGCGACAGCAGGGATTCCGCAGGCAGCCTTAGTAGCAGATGCCCTCGAATTGCCTTTGCTTTATGTTCGCCCTGCCCCTAAATCGCATGGCACAAAGAGCCAAATTGAGGGCAAATACGAAAAGGGACAAAAAGTAGTCGTCTTAGAAGATTTGATTTCCACAGGCAAAAGTTCGCTTGCTGCCCTCGAGGTTTTGCGCAGCGAAGGAGTCGAGGTCTTGGGTATGATTGCCATTTTTAGCTATGGTTTTCCCCTTGCCAAAGAAGCCTTCGAAGCGGCAAACGTCCCTTTCTATACCCTTTCCAATTATACGGCTTTGCTCACCGAAGCCCTTAGAAAAGAGTACATTCAGGAGGAGGAATTAGCCACGCTGCAAGAATGGCGCAATGCGCCCGAAAAGTGGAAGTAAGGCTTTCCGACCCTAAAAAACGCCAAGTTGGAACTTTGCCCCAAAGTTGGGTAGTGCGAAGTTCCAGCTTCGCGCGTCTGAACACAACGTCAACATAGAGCCGTTAAATATCTCTGTTGTTTGTTTTTGATAGGCTTTTTGCTTAATATTTTGTAAATTTGCAAAGTAAGTTCGCTGCAAAATCACTTTCTATGAAATACGCCAACCTAAGAGAAGAAGAACTCAAAATCAGAGTAGGGCAAGATTATTTTGCTGCCTACGATTGCGCTCGCATTATCGGCAATATCGATTTTTGCGTAGGTCTGCCTCGCTCCCCTCAGCTTGGACTTTTGCCCGAAGACCTGCCCTCTTTTCTTTGGGCGGAAGCCAAAAAGGGTACTTCCGACCTCTATAAATCTATCACACAGTTAGTCCTGACCATTGGAAAGGCACGAACTTTTGATGCCTTTTTGCCTGCCTCTTTTTTGGGTGCGTTTGATGCTGAAAAGATAGCTTTCATTCCTTATAGCCACATTCAGGACGTTTTTTATCAGAACGATTTTAATTGGAACGTCGCGCCTTCCAACTATGAAACAAAAGAATTTAAACAAATTTTTGAAAAAGTAAAAGAAGTTATCGATAAAAATGCCCTCCTTTTTTCATTTGAAAAAGAAGATGAGGAATTGCGTCATTTTATCAAACACAACTTTGTTATTGGCGAAAATAGTTTTACGAAAGTACAAATTGATAAAAACAACTTTTTAGTTATTTATACGAAATGGCTGCAAACTGTCAAGCCTACCATTGCCGTTAATTGGGACATTGCCAAAAAAAATGGAATTATCGATGGCGATTTCTATCTTGCGGATTTGCTTTCCAAAGAAAATCAAACTTTAAAAGAAAAACTCTATGTTGTCTTACAAAAAGACCATTACGAATTAGCCCGCAAGCTCAATGAAATGGGCATGTTCGACCTAACACGTACTTTTTTTGCTGACAAGCAAAAGGCACACACGCAATTTTGGAACAAATACGAGCGTCCGCCGCAGAAGGAGTATTGGGATTATATCGTCGAGCGTAGAGATTTGCTTGTGCCACAAGATGTGCGTGAGCGCAAGGGCAGTTTTTTTACCCCCCAAATTTGGGTAGAAACTTCGCAACACTATTTGGCTGCTGCTTTTGGTCAGGATTGGCAGGACGAGTATTTTGTGTGGGATTGTGCGGCAGGGACAGGCAATTTATTAACAGGTTTGACTAATAAATATCACATTTGGGCATCTACTTTGGATAAGCAAGATGTAGATGTCATGCACGACCGCATCAAAAATGGGGCAAATTTATTGGAAGACCAAGTTTTTCAATTTGATTTCTTAAATGATGATTTCAAAAAACTACCAGAGGGTTTGCGCGACATCATAGAAGACCCCGAAAAGCGCAAAAAGTTAATTATTTATATCAATCCGCCGTATGCGGAGGCGGCGAAATATGGCAAAAATAAAGAGGGAGTAAGTGCTACAAAGACTTATACACAATTTAAAGATACCATAAGTTTTGCAGTAAATGAGCTATTTTCACAGTTCTTTGCGCGTGTGTATCAAGAAATTCCTGATGCGAAGTTGGCGGCTTTTAGCAAACTCAAATACGTTACGGCTTCTAATTTTTCTAAGTTTCGCACTTATTTTCAGGCAGGTTACAAAGCAGGATTTATTTGTAGGGCAAATTCTTTTGATAATGTAAAAGGTAATTTTCCTATTGGTTTTTTAATTTGGGATTTAAGTCAGAAAAAAGAAATTACAAAAGTTAAGTGTGATGTTTTTGATAATACAGGCAAAACGGAGGGGCAAAAGACCTTTGTCGCAGTAAAAAAAGGAAAGGTTATCAATGATTGGTTGCGTCAATATTATAGCAATCAGCAAATTATTGGTTATTTGCGTTTTGTCGGTCCCGATTTTCAAGCAAATACAGGCGTATTTTTTACGAATCAGCCCAAAGAGAGCGATTTGAAAGAGTCGCGCACCACTAAAATTACGCCCAATAACGTAATGAAAATGAGCATCTACCTCGCCGTTCGCCATTGCCTTCCCGCAACTTGGCTTAACGACCGCGACCAGTTTCTTTTTCCTAACAAAAAATGGGAAAAAGATGAACTTTTCCAAAATGATTGCCTCACTTTTGCCCTTTTTCATGGGCAGAATCGCATCAGCGTAAAAGGAGGCATCAATTATTGGATACCTTTTACGGAATCAGAAGTAAATGCACGTACCAAATTTAAAAGTAATTTTATGACAGATTTTATCAAAGGAAAATTAAAAATAGAAGGCAACGGAAATTTATTAGAAAGTGAAAAAAACAGAACTACGCCACTCGATTTTTCAGTTGCCTCGCAAGCCGTTTTTGCAGCAGGCAAAGCACTTTGGCAATACTATCATGCACAACCGCAAGCCGACCCCAATGCTTCTTTTTACGATATAAAGTTACATTTTCAGGGTAAAAACTTGCAAGGTCGCATGCAATCGCGAAGTGAAGATGCTATTTACACCAACTTGCTTTCTGATTTAAAGGAAAAACTAAACTTATTAGCGCAAAATATTGAGCCTAAAATTTATGAATATGGTTTTTTGAAAAGATAAAAATGGAAAATAGAATAGAAAAAGAACGCAAAGGTGCATTTTATACCCCCCAAATTTGGGTAGAAACTTCGCAACACTATTTGGCTGCTGCTTTTGGTCAGGATTGGCAGGACGAGTATTTTGTGTGGGATTGTGCGGCAGGGACGGGCAATTTGTTAACAGGTTTGACTAATAAGTACCACATTTGGGCATCTACTTTGGACAAGCAAGATGTAGATGTCATGCACGACCGCATCAAAAATGGAGCAAATTTATTGGAAGACCAAGTTTTTCAATTTGATTTTTTAAATGATGATTTCAAAAAACTACCAGAAGGTTTGCGCGACATCATAGAAGAACCCGAAAAGCGGAAAAAGTTAATTATTTATATCAATCCGCCGTATGCGGAGCATACAAGCAAGTCAAATCTTCTTAAAAAATCCTACAAAGAAGATTTAAGCCAAACAAAAACACAAATAAAATATCAAGAAGTCTTAAAAAAATCATCTTTTGAACTTTTTGCACAGTTTTTAATAAGAATTTATGAGGAAATTCCAGACTGCATTATTGCAGAGTTCTCAAAGCTCAAAGTGTTGCAAGCTCCCAACTTTTCTAATTTTAGAAGTCATTTTCTTGCAAAGTTAGAAAAGTGTTTTATCGTCCATTCTCAAACCTTCGACAATGTAAAAGGCAAGTTTCCGATTGGTTTTAAAATCTGGAACACTGCAAAAAGAGAGCGTTTTAGTCATATTGCCGCAACTATTTATGACAGAAAAGCTACAATAATAGGTGAAAAAATGCTTTGTTCTTACGAAGAAGAAAATTATATTAACACTTGGATAAGCGAATTTCAAAGCAAGACCAATGGTAGCATTGGCTACTTGCACTATCGAGGACATGATTTTCAGCACCAGAGTATGGTTTTTATCGAGAGTTCGGGTGAAAGTAGTATGACTAAGTTTTTAATAAATAAATATAACGTAATGAAAATGAGCATCTACCTCGCCGTTCGCCATTGTCTTCCCGCAACTTGGCTTAACGACCGCGACCAGTTTCTTTTTCCTAACAAAAAATGGGAAAAAGATGAACTTTTCCAAAATGATTGCCTCACTTTTGCCCTTTTTCATGGGCAGAATCGCATCAGTGTAAGAGGAGGCATCAATTATTGGATACCTTTTACGGAGTCGGAAGTAAATGCACGTACTAAATTTAAAAGTAATTTTATGACAGATTTTATCAAAGGAAAATTAAAAATAGAAGGCAACGGAAATTTATTAGAAAGTGAAAAAAACAGAACTACGCCACTCGATTTTTCAGTTGCCTCGCAAGCCGTTTTTGCAGCAGGCAAAGCACTTTGGCAATACTATCATGCACAACCGCAAGCCGACCCCAATGCTTCTTTTTACGATATAAAGTTGCATTTTCAGGGTAAAAACTTGCAAGGTCGCATGCAATCGCGAAGTGAAGATGCTATTTACACTAACTTGCTTTCTGATTTAAAGGAAAAACTAAACTTATTAGCGCAAAAGATTGAGCCTAAAATTTATGAATATGGTTTTTTGAAAAGATAAAGGTTAGAGGTGATAGATAAATATTTAAAACAAAGAGAATAGCTTAAATTGTAACATATTCTAAGGTCTGTGTCCGCCCTTGTGTTCAGACATGCGTTCGAGCAATAGCCTTTTGAGCTTGCGCTCTGCGCGGTGCATTTTTGCAATCTGTCGGACGGTAATGACCTTTTTAAATTGTTGATAATATTTCTTTTCTAACTCTAATTCTTTTTCTTTCAAAAGAAACGTTTTTTGCATGAGTTCATCGGCTTTTGCCTCGTCTGTTTCTCGCATGACCTGCTTGTGTAAGCCTTTGATGCTCTTTTTGAGTTCCATCTTTTCCTTTTGATAGGTTTGGTGGAGTGGGAAAAACTTTTCTGCTTGGGCGGCGGTCAGTTCCATTTCCTGTGTGAGCATGCCTACTTGCAAGGCGCGAATCCGCTCGTCTATTTCGCCCTGCGGCGCAAAATCATCATCTTCCTCTTGCGCTTGCAGTGGGGCGAAGTAGGCTAAAAAAAAGAAAAGCGATACAAGAATCCCTTTTGAAAGGATAAAAGAAGTGTTGAAAGTGTATGTTTTCATGTCGTTTTGTATTAAGATGTTAATAATCGTCTTCTTCCAACAATAGCTCAATGGTTTCGCTATTGTTTAAATCTTTGCTTAGTTGGCTGCTTGGGTAAAGTTGGGTTTCTTCGGGAAAATAAACGCCAACTTCAAGGGCAGTAAGTTCCTCGTCTTGCGCCAAATATTGTGCAATCGCCTCTGTTGGAATTTCTGCCAAATGTGCTTCTAAGGCAAAACTATTTTGAGTGGCAGGCGGAGTGGGGCGCAATGTCCAGAGGCTTAGAAAGAGAAGCAACGTGGCAGCGACTGCACCTGCCAAAGTCCATAAGGTCTTGATTTTGAAGGTTTTATTTTTTAAAAGCACGCCCTCGCCTTCTGTTTTTTCCGCTTGGGGTAGCTCTTTTACACGCGCCAAAATCAAATCGGGCAACGCTTCAAAATAACCATCGGGCGTTTCTATCGGAATTTGTATTTTCTTTTTTTTCATATCAATTTTTTTATAGATTTTCCAAATCAATAGACACAAATCGCGTAATTTTTTTGGCAGCCTGATGATAGGAGGCTTTGAGTGCGCCCACAGAGGTATCGAGGATTTGCGACATTTCCTCGTAGGGCGTTTCGTCGTAATAGCGCATCAGAAAGACAATCCGCTGCTTTTCTGGTAGGGTCGCGATGGCATCTGCCAACATCTGCCCAATTCGCGCCTCATCTAAGACCAAACTTTGCGCCTGCCCCTGCGAAAGGGCAAAAAAGGAGGCGTTCTCAAAACTAAGAGCCTGCTTTTGCTGACTTTGAAAAGAAAACCAAAAACGCTTTTTCTTTTGTTGTGCCAAAAAGCGAAGTGCCTCGTGGGTAGCAATGCGATAGAGCCAAGTATAAAGGCTTGATTTGCCTTCAAATTGTGCCAAATTGCGCCAAACTTTGATAAAAGTTTCTTGCAAAACATCATCTGTATCGTCGTGATTGCCCAAAATCCTTCGCAGATGCGCGTAAAGGCGCGTTTGGTAGGTTTCTACCAAAGTGCGAAAAGCGGCGGCACGCGAAGCTGGCTCTTTAAATTGTTCCAAAATTTGGGCATCAACCATGGGCGGCGAATTGAGGTGCAAAACTAAGCCTTAGAACCAAGTAACAAACAAAGGTTTAATAGGCTTTTTTCTTTTTTTGCACAAAAGCTAAAAAATCAAAAGCTAAAAAGTACGGATAGCCCAAAATAAAAAAAACAAGCCCCGTGATGCTAAATTCTAAAAATTAGGCTCGAATGTAGGGACAAGGCACTGCCTTGTCCGCAGAGCAAAATTGAAAAATTATGGTTGGTTCATTCGCGCATAGCTGGGACAACGTGAGTTGTCCCTACGAAAATGCAGGTTTAGGTACAAGCCTTTGTCAGACAAAGGACTTGCGCTAAAAACCTACACTGCTGCGCCTTTGTTCCTCCTTTTCCGATTGCGGTACGGCTTTTAGGTCTTCTAAAAGAATGGTTTGCAATAGATAAGGGGTTCGCGCTTCGGCACTTATTTGTGCAATGCGGAGGTGCTGCTGCCTGATGGCTTCCCTGACCATTTTGCGAATGGTACGCGCATTGCCAAAATAGAGGTCGCGTTTTCGGTGCAATTCTCGAATTTCGGCTTCTAAAAATGCCTGTGCCGCTGGCTCTAATTTGAGATTTTCCTTGCCAAAGGCGGCTAAGGCAATTTCGAGTAGCTCTTCGGTGGTAAAGTCTTCGAAGTGAAAGATGCGGTCGAAGCGCGACTTCAAACCGGGGTTCATGTTGAGAAAATCGTCCATATTGCGTGGGTAGCCTGCCGCAATCACGATAAAATCGCCTCTGCGGTCTTCCATTTTTTTCAAAAGGGTCTCGACGGCTTCATGCCCAAAATCGTGGTAGCTATTGGCAGAATGAAGGGCGTAGGCTTCATCTACAAAAAGAACGCCGCCCATGGCTTCTTCTATCCTTTCGCGCGTCTTGATGGCGGTCTGCCCTACGTAGCCCGCCACCAAACCCTGCCTGTCGGTTTCTATCAAATGCCCCCTTTCTAAAATGCCTAAGGCTTTGTAGATTTGTGCAAGCAGTCGCGCTACTGTCGTCTTGCCTGTTCCGGGGTTGCCTTTGAAAATGCTGTGCAGCGAAAATTGGTGCGTAATGTTACGCCCCGTTTGCTTGTAAAAACGAACCAAATCTACCAACTCACGCACACGCAACTTGACTTCTTTCAAGCCAATTAGCCCATTAAGCTCTTCGAGGGCTTCTTGTAGGGCTTCTTCGTCTGTGTCTATTTCTTCTACCTGACGCGGTTTTCTGCCTTCTTCCAATTTGAGAATATCGGCTACCTGCACCAAACGTAGGCTCTCTTTGTCTAAATTTTCGGCATTTCCTTCAACCATTAGACGAATTGCCATATTGATTTTGGCTTTTTCCATCATCATATAAACCAACCGTCCGTTTCCAAAGGTCTTATCGCGTTTGCGGAAGGTTTCGGTGAGTTTTTTTGCAAAAACGTGAAACGCCTCGTCTGTCAGGGTCAGTTCGTAGTCTTCGGCGGCTAAGTAGGCAATTTTGAGTAGCTCTTGGGGGCTATAATCGTCAAATTCTAAGCTTAGTCCGATACGCGATTTGAGACCCGGATTCGATTCGAGCAGCACCTCCATTTGGGCGGTATAGCCTGCCATGACAATTACCAAGTTTCCTTCGCCGTCCGACATCTCTTTGACTAAAATTTCGAGGACTTCGTGTCCGTAGTCTTTGCTATCGTCATTGTTGCGAATCAGGGCATAGGCTTCGTCTATAAAAAGAACGCCGCCACGCGCCTTTTCTATGACCTCCTTCACTTTGGGTGCGGTTTGTCCGATATATTGTCCTACCAATTCTACGCGCCCCACTTCATATACTTTTCCGTCAGAAAGAAAACCCATCTTTTTGTAAATCCTACCCAAAAGGTGCGCCACTGTGGTCTTGCCCGTTCCGGGGTTGCCTTTGAAGACGGCATGTAGGTTTAATGGCTTTTTTTCTTCAAAACCGCGTTCTTTGCGCAATTTTGTGAAATTCATATAATAGGTATAGTCCTGAATCTTCCTTTTGATTTCGCGCAATCCTACCAAACGGTTTAGCTCCTGCAAGGAATCTTCGAGGGTAAAATCGTCTTCGGTTTGTGGAGTGCTGTGTGTGAGCCTTTCTTTAAATAAATTTTGCTCATAGTAGGGATTTGTACCGATAAAATATTTGGTGGCTACTTCAAAAGGCAAGGTGGCGATAAGTTTGTCCATAAAGACAATCTCGACGGTATAAAAGCCTTTAAACCACGAAGCACGCGCATCTGAACCCCAGCCTGTGGAAAATGAAATGCTCGCCTCATCTTTCAAAATACGCCGCAATTCTATGGTTTTGCCTTTTAGCTGACGGGCTTCATTGTAAAAATTGAAGGTAAGTTCGCAAAACCAATCGTCGTCATGGTGATTGTTGAAATTAAATTCTACCCAAATGTAGCGCGTATCTACGTGGTGGAAATGGGTGTAATAGACGCGCTCGCCGACGGGTTTCCCCTGATTTGAGCCTTCGTAAAGACGGATAGAATCTATCTCAAAATAGGGATTGAAGTCTTCTGTTACGCTGCCTGCGGCTTCTACATAAAAAAAGCGTGAGCCGACCAGTTCGCCCTCGATGTAGGCTTCCCAAATATAATCGCCTTTTTTCCAAAATGAACCCGCTTCTGCCCCTCCCCAACCTTCGCGCACATAGACGGTGTCGGCTTCGGGTGCAATGGTCTGTTTGACATCGATGTTGCAAATCAGGACGCGCCCTTCCTTTTCCTTGATGTGATAGCAGCGTAGCTCGATATTTGCCTGCCATTCCTCGTAATCAAAGAGTTTGTTGTGAAAGGTAAGCTCGGCATAGATAAAGGAGGTTTCCATCGCCTCATACACAGAGCGATACTTTTTCTGCCCATCTGCCAACCATTCGGTAGAGGCATAAGTGCGTAAATCTTTAAACTTGTAGGGTTTTTCGGTATTTTTTTTATTTCTAAAAATCATAAAAAAGACGCATAAAAAGGATATAGAATCGGAATAGGATAGGCACTATTGCGCAAATAGGTGGCGTAAGGGCTATGAAAGGTCTTGCCTTTTCAAATTTGATACGAAATGAAATTTGGACTTAAACCCTAAGGGTCTTCAAGACCCTTAGGGTTTGGGGCATAGGACAAGTCAATGCCTTGTCCCTACATTTGAGTCTAATTTTTAGAATTTAACATCACTGGGGCAGTAGGTGCGCCTCTAATATTTTGAGATGACAAAATACATATCTACTTCTCCTTTGTTTTTGGCAGGAACTTTTCCGCGATACGAACAGAAAAATTCATCTTTGATGTATTGGTAGGTTGCCCCTGAAATATTGACCCTTCCTACTTCGCCACTGCTCTCCATGCGTGCAGCCGTATTGACGGCATCACCCCAGATGTCGTAGGCAAATTTCTTCTTGCCCACTACGCCTGCCACTACTGCCCCTGTGTGAATCCCCAAGCGAAGCTCGAAGTAGTGCCTGCCTTGTGCTACTTTCTTTTCCTTCCACTGCTCCATAAAGGCTTGCATTTCCAAGCCTGCTAAGACGGCATCACGCGGATTGGTCGTATTGGGTAGTGGCAGCCCTGCGGCACACATGTAGGCATCACCAATGGTTTTGATTTTTTCAAGATTATACTTTTCACAAATTTCATCAAAGGCAAAAAAACAGTCGTCCAAATCCTTGATAATTTCGGCAGGCGTGAGCTGTTCGGCAATATTGGTAAAGCCCTTGAAGTCGGTAAATAAGACCGTAACCATGTCGTACTGACGGGGCGTAGCATAGCCTTTTTCCATCAATTCGGTTGCCGTTTCTTTGGGTAGGATATTCAAAAGTAGCTTTTCAGACTTTTCCTTTTCCTCCTCTATAATCGCCTTTTGCGATTCTATCTCCTCATTTTTTTGTGCCAAAATCTGATTTGCCTTATTTTTGGCACGATAGGCGTTCAAGACCACAACAAAAGAAATCGAAACCAAGACCACAAACACAATCCCTGCAATCAAGACAAATAAATTGCGCTGGTCTTTGATTTTTTGCGCCTCCAAAGTGGCTTCTAATTCCTGACTGGCTTTGAGCAGCGAATCCGTTTTGGCTTCGTTGGCACTAACAAGCTCCATGATTTCCTTCGATTTGCGGCGTTTTTCTTCCTCCAAATCCTCCATCTTTTGGCGTTGCATGTCCAATTCTTGGCGCGTGAGGCTCAAAGAGTCGCCTAAATTGGCTAAGGCAGTGGCTTCTTTTTCCAAAACCGTTACTTTTTCGGCAGGTTTCAAAAGTTTGGCGTAGAGTTCTTGGTACATGTTGGCGCGTTGGGTGTCGCCCAATTCGCGATACACTAAGGAAAGCTGCTCGGTAGCTCGCTGTGTGAGGGCTGCATTGCCCGATTCGGCGGCTAAATTGCTGGCTTGCTTGAAAAATTCTATCGCTTTGGTGTAGCTTCGCATGCCTTTAAAGACCAACCCTGCGCGAAATTTCTCTTCTCCGTAGGCACTCTTGTCGTTGAGTTTGGTAAAATAGAGGTCGGCAGCCTTCTGGTAGTAGTCTAAGGCAGTTTTGCCCTGATTTTGAGAATTGGCAATTCCGCCCAAATCGCTATAAGCCTGTGCCACAAGGCGATAATTTTCCGCCACCAAGCCTGAACGGATAGCGTTTTGGTAATAGGTTTCGGCAGTTTTGTAGTCCTTTTTGCTACGCGCTTTTTTTCCAATTTCAAAGGCAGCTTTGGCAGCATTTTTCTCATCGCCACGCGCTTTGGCTTTGGTGTATTTCTCTAATTCCTTAGCATCTGGTTGCGCTGAAAGGCTATGTGATTGACCTACCAAAAGGCAAAAAAATAGCAGCAGCGTCATAAAAAAGCGAGCAGAGCCGCAACAAGAAGTGAGCATCAACAGACGGTTTGAAGGCATTGCAAAACGATTTTTTTGAAGTTTGAAAGGTAGTCTTTTTCTCTAAAAAAAGCAAATTTTTTGTAGCCTTTACCGCCCTACTCGTCGATTTTTTTCAAATCCTAAGCTACAAAAAGCAGCCACTACGGATTTTCTACCCTCGAAAAAAAGCGATTGCCGCCCTACCAACACTTATTTTCTCTATTTTTGTCTGAATTTTCCAAAATACTACACGCCCTTTCTTGCTCTGCCCTTACTATTTTAATGCTTATTTTAAATCGTTTTAAAAATGAAATGGTCTTTCTCTTGTTTTAAAAAGGGCTATTTGTGCCTTGCGCTTTTGGGTCTGAATGTCGGATTTGCCCAAGCCCAAGACGCGCCTAATACCGACTCGCTTTCCGCCAAAACAAGCCACTCGAAACCTTACACCCTTGCTACCGACCGCCCCAGCGTGAGTTTTTCTGCCTACACTGCCCCCAAAAATGTCCTTATTGCCGAAATGGGCTATTTCCGACAGGTCTTAAAAGATGGCGACGCTACCTATGCTTTTAGCACTTCGCCTAACCTTTCCTTTCGCGTTGGTTTGTCTGAAAGGGTAGAATTGCGCTTAGGGTGGGACTACAATCGCTTCAGCTATCGCCTGCGCAATAGTCAAAGTATTAGTCAGGGTTCGGGTGCAACCACTTTGGGATTTAAAGCCACACTCTTCGAAGAGAAGGGCATCTTACCACAAACCGCCTTTTTGGGGTCTTTGCAGTTTCCACAAACGGCTGTCGAAGCCTTTGATGCAGGTTTTATTAGTCCTTCCTTCCGATTCTTGTTTCAAAATAATTTGAGTAACAAAGTAGCACTTTTCTATAACCTTGGCGCAAACTTTGGAGTTGATAGCGGAGGCGCACCTCAAACAAGTGCAGCCTATACCTTGGGCGTAGGGACGGCTGTGGTCGGAAATCTGTCTGCTTTTGTAGAGGTTTTTGGTACAATTCCTGAAAGAGAGCAAGCCCAACATGGCATAGATGCAGGCTTGACCTATCTTTTCAAACAGCAATTTCAAACGGACGCTTCCTTTGGATATGGGCTTGTCGGATTCGCACCCGATTGGTTTTTCAATGTAGGTTTTTCTTTTTATTTACAAGGAAAAAAGAAATAAGTTTTCAATCTTTCGCCGTTGTTTGTGTCCCTTCGCCGTTGTTTGTGTCACCCGCCGTTGTTTGTGTCCCCACAAACGACTTTCAGACACGAAATAAAATTTGGACAGAACCCTCTTCGCTGTTGTTTGTGTCCCACAAACGACTTTCACATCTAAAATCATAAAAATTATATGAAAATGAAAAACAAAAAATCCGTTATAGCTCTTTTGCTACTCTTTCTGTGTGGATTATTTTTATCTTGTCAGGAAAAAGTACAAATTGAAGGCTTTGATGAAACGAGTTGGAAAGCCGATACAAAAGCCTGCCAAGACAAACGCGCTCCACTTGCGAGCCTGCTTTTCGAGCAGCGCACCAAACTCAAAGATTTGAGTGAGATGCAAATTCGCGACCTCTTGGGTGCGCCCAATCAGACCGAACTTATCGAGAGGCAACAAAAGCAGTATCTCTATTTTATCAAGCCTCACGAAAAAAATTGCAAGCAACCAGATACGCAAAGTGATAGACAAGCTAACGACGCAACTCTTGATGTGCTTTTAATTCGCTTCAATGCCGTTCAGCAGGTCAATGAAGTGGTGCTAACCAAAAAATAAAGCGCGAAAAGAAGTAAAAGCAAGGCTTTGAAAACTTCTTTTGCGCTTGGTATCATTTTTTTACAAAACTATCAGATGTAAGATTTTACTCTTCAAGCATCGCGATTTGATTTAAAACGATTGCTTTTTCGCCTGCTACCTGTGTGCTTGCCTGACCAGAGGCGGCTTCTTTGTAGGCAATCTGAACGCGATACTCCCCCTTTTTGGGGTCTTTGAGATAGCTCTCCAAATCGGGCGAAAGGCTTTCCGCCATGCTTTCCCAATTTAGGGGAATGAGCTTGATGCCATTGTCTAAGACCAAAAAAGTGCGCGATTCGGGCAAAGTAGGCGAAGCAGGCTCTACTTTTAAAATGGCAGTCGTTAGGTATAGATTGGTAGCCACGCCCTTTTTGCCTGTCCATTGCTGACAAGCCGCAGGCAGGAGCAAAATCGCGAAAAGCAAAAGAAGGCGTATCATAGCTTTGGGGCTTTGGGGGCAAAAAGTGGAAGGAGAAATCAAAAGTGGAAAGTAGTGCAAATGTAAGGTTTCAAGGGAAATCTTATCAAAATCTTTGCCTTTCCTACTAAGAAGACCACAAAAAAGTCGAAAAAGTTGCAAGCCAAGATGAAAAATTTATGAACCTATTGCGGCTTTAAAATATCGCTGCCAAAAGACCTACTTTGTTCATTTAAAATTACGAAATTTTAATGAAAATAAGGCTGTAATCGTCATTTAAAAGTTGTCCCTTCTGATAGGCTTCCCTACAAAATTCGCTAAACTTTTCTTCACTTTCTAAAACGTTCCAAAGGTTTTTCAAAATTTCGTCAAAATTTTGAGCCTTACTTTTGTTTATCTCTTCGTGAGTAAGTCTAATTTTTCCTCTTACCTCAATTTGCTTTTCGTCTTTTTCATAATTGCGCTCGTAGTGCTGCATCAGGTAAAGCGAAAGGGCATCTGTGGCTAAGATAAGAATTTGATTTTGAGCAAGTTCTATACTTTTTATGCAAAATCCTTTTTCCGACAAGTTTTCATCTTTCCAATTCAAAAGATAGGGATTGGCTTCAAAATCTTCTGTCTTTTTGTAGGGAATAAAAAGTTTTTGTGTGTAATCATCAGACTTGAAAGACCAAATATGACTATCGCCATACGTAAGCAAATGCGCCTTTTCGCCCTCCAACCAGAGTGCGGCTAAGGTGGCGGCACTGCCCTGCTCATGAAACTTGTTGCGGATAGGATATGCCAAATTTTCTAAGGCTTGCTCTCTTTCACGATAAAAAGATTCCCAAATTGTATCAATCCACTGATTTAGTTCGGAAAGTGAAAAAATAGGCTTTGCGGGCAAGTGGCTCACCAAATAATTTGCCCAAAGGTCGGAAAAAATCCCTGTGCCACCTGCGCCATCAGAAACGGCGTAGATGCCCCTGCTTTTGTCTTGGCGCAAAGCATCTTCATTGGGGCGTTCGGGTTCGTTGCTATCTTTGGGGCAACTTTGGGCGCGGCTTTCTATTTTCATATTTGATAAAATAATTGATTTGATTATTGTGCATTTTTTACTTGCGCCTTTTGTGAGCGTGTGCCTATATCTATCATTTTCATAAAAGCTGTCGCGTCTGCTTGGTAGGCAAGGGCTGTAAAGGTGCGATTGGTAGGAATGTCTTGATTGTTTAAATCGGCTACTTGTCTATTATAAATCGCAGGCAAATCTGAAGCAATATCATACATAAGTTGTGCATAACGGTCTTGTGGCAGACTTTCACGCTCGCTGGGAAAAAGCAAACTTTCGTTTTGGCTTGTATCTATATGCAGATTAAAGAGCAAAACATTGCCATCAGAAGTATGTAAGTTTTTTAGATTTTTTGCCTTTTCTAAAAGTGCCTCATTGCTACAATCCGTTTGCGCTCCATCGGTGATATTGAAAACCGTAGGCGGATAATTGTGGGGGTGCTTTTGTATCCATTCGCTTAAAAGCAGGTGCGCATATTCTAAGGCTGCCCCCATAGGCGTTTGGCTTTGCGATTTGGCTCTTAGCCAAGTAGGGATTGTTTTTTTTAGCATCTTGATTTCACCACGCACTCTGTCTTCTACCTCTATTTCTTCTCTATCTATTTCATTTCCAGATAGTTGGTCGGATTGCACCCAAGTCTTGCCCTTCAAATTTCCCTCCCAAAGGCTATAAGCCTGCTTGCTATCTATGCCCCCATATCCTATCAAAGCCACATCAATATAATGCCCAATGCCATACCCTTTTGTGCAGACAGACACAAGTTCATACAAAGTTTGATTGATAGCCTTCGCCACAAAATCTGCCTTACTTTGGTCTTTGCCCCTGATTTTCTCACTCATCGAACCCGACTGGTCTACCAAAAAAATAATCGCCGTAGGCTGCCCTCTACAAATTTCCTGCGTGTAAGGTTCTGCCTTGATATGATGCAAAGGCTGACTCTGAATGGCAGCAAGGTATTGGCTCAAATCGCCCGTTTGGAAAGTAGTTGGTAAGTTCGACATAGGAAATAAGTTTTTTTGTTTGCAAGATAAAAAAAAGGTTTTGCAAAGATAGCTTTTTTTTCTATTTTCGAACCGTCGCCGAGGCTTTTAGCCGTCGGCGAAGTTTTTTTGGAAAAGAAAAAAGAAAGAAAAACACGCCTCAAACGGCTCAAAAGTCAATTTTATGCCTATTTATCCCAACATTACCGACTACCTGCATAGCTTTCGCCATGCGGAGGAATTTATGAAAAGCGAGCGTTTGAAGGCTTTGGAAACGCTGCCTTCGCCTTTTATTGCGAATCAGATTCATTTCATGACGGGGCGTTTTGGCTGCGTTGTCAAGGTGCGTTTGGAGGGCAAAGGCTATGCGGCGAAAATGTTTTTGCATTACGACGCGCATAGGGAAAAGCGTTTGGCGGAAATTTCGCGCTTTATTGCACAAGCGCAAAGTCCCTACCTGCTGCCTTTTGAATACTACACCGACGAGTTATGGGTGAGCGGAGATATGGCGCAGGGCGATTTTCCGCTGGTGCTAATGCCTTGGGCAGAGGGCAAAACGTTGGGCGAATATGTGTCGGAAAAGGCAAAAAAGGGTGAGTGGCTTGCCATAGACGCGCTTTATGAGGCGTTTGTTCTTTTGGCAGACTACCTTCTGGAAGCTCCCTTTGCGCATGGCGATTTGAAGCACGACAATATCATTGTGGGCGAAAATGCCAAACTTACCTTAGTGGATTACGACGGCATCTACCTGCCTTCCCTTGCGCACCTGCCTTCGGGCGAACTGGGCGGCTCTGCCTTCCAGCACCCCGAACGCAAAAATTTCCCCTACTGCCCCCAAATAGACGATTTCCCTATCTTGGTTATCTTGCTTGCTTTGAAGGCACTTAGCCTTGAGCCTGCCCTGATAAACTTACGAAAAGAAGGCGACCACCTCCTTTTTATCAAAGAAGACTTCGAAAACCCGATGGAAAGCGAGCTTATCAAAAAGCTATGGCTGATGCCCGACCCCGAATTGCGACAACTCTTAGGGCTGATGCTTAGTAGCTTGGCGCAAACGCATATCAAAGTCATTGGGTTGCGGGCTTTTGTAGGGAAAAGCCTAAAAAAACAAGCCATAAGGCTCAAAGAAGAGCTACAACTTCTCAAACAGCAGCAAACCCTAAGCCCACCCCCCACCAAAACCCTTTTGATAGGAGGCAGCGAGCCGCTCAAACTTATCTATGTAGAAGGTGGAGAATTTATGATGGGGTACGACCCAAATAGAGATGGAGAGGATAGAGGTATGGATGATGCCAAACCCCTACACAAAGCCCGCTTAGATGGCTTTTATATGGCAGAAACACAGGTTACGAACGCCCAGTATGCCGCTTTTTTGAATGAATACGGCAGCGACGTAGTAAAAGACGGCGAGCATAAAGGGCTGGCGATGATTTATGAACACAAATGGGGCGTAGAAAAGGTAGGTAATAAGTGGCAACCCCAATCAGGTTTTGAAAATCACCCTGTTGTTTATGTAACGTGGTATGGGGCAGATGAATTTTGCCGTTTTTATGGCGGCTCTCTGCCTTCTGAAGCGCAGTGGGAATATGCCGCCAGAGGAGGCAATAAAAGCAAAGGCTACAAGTATGCGGGTTCTAATAACTTAGATGAGGTGGCGTGGTATGATAAAAATTCAGGTTCAAAAACTCATCCTGTTCGCCAAAAGCTACCCAATGAATTAGGTTTATACGACATGAGCGGCAATGTGTGGGAATGGTGTCAGGATTATTATGATGAAAAGTTTTATGAAACTGCTGATGCCAAAAAGCAAAACCCTTTGAATAACAAAGTATCTGACTATATGCTTTTGCGTGGCGGTTCGTGGTACTTCAATGATAATCTCTGCCGCTCTGCCGTCCGTTACGGGTACTATCCTTCTGTTAGGGACAACGACAACGGCTTTCGTTTGTCCCTTAGGCTGTAACGCTTTGTGCTTTTAGGTTTTTACCCTTTTGTATTTTTATTTTTTGTATTTTTGTTTTCAACCGTCGTCGAGGGCGTTGCCTTTCGGCGAGTTTTTTTTGGAAAAAGAAGAAAGAAAAACAACACGCCTCTAACGGCTCAAAACGACACTATTTATGCAAATCGAACAACTCAAACTTGCTCTTATCGAGTGGATTTTAGAAACCCAAAGTCGTCAGCTTCTCGATGCCCTTTGGGAATGGAAGGCGGCACAAAAGGCAGAAAGAGAAAGACGCTTTTTCGCGCTTTGTGGAAGTTGGCAATCAGACCAAACTGGTGATGAGTTAGCCCAAGAAATTTACAATGCTCGTAACGACCAACCTCGCGATATAATCCTATGAAGAACGAAAAATATTTACTCGATTGCGCCTGACCTTGTTTTGGAAAAAATAAAAAGAAAAAAATAAAAAAAAATCACACGCCTCGGCGACGGCTTTAGCCTCGCCGACGGCTAATAAAAAAATGGGTATGAATAAAACAATTTTGGTGCTTTTTTGGGTGATGGTGTCAGGCTTTTGTCAGGGGCAGGTGCCTATTTTGCCTTCGGGTATGGAGATGGTCGAAGTAGTGGGAGGTAGTTTTCTGCGTGGCTGCGATACCACAAGGCATGACTGCTACAGAGCGGAACTCCCCCAACATAGGGTATCGGTTTCCACCTTTTGGATAGCGCATACTGAGGTTACTTATGGGCAGTATGCTGAGTTTTTGAACGCCCGCAAGCCCACTCGTGCTGAGTTGGAAAGTTGGGTTGCTTGGGGCAATAAAAATTTGTATCTTTTGCGCCAGAATGATGGGGTTTGGGTAGTGTTGAAAGGCTACGACAATCACCCTATCGTGCTGGTGAGCATAGAAGGGGCTTTGGCTTTTTGTACTTACTATGGTGGTACTTTGCCTTCGGAAGCGCAGTGGGAATACGCTGCCATAGGGGGCAAGCAGAGTCAAAACTATCTTTATGCAGGCTCGTCTGATGTAGAGCAAGTGGCTTGGTATCGGGAAAATGCCAATGACAAAGCCCAAGCGGTAGCCCAAAAAAAGCCCAATGAATTAGGCTTGTATGATATGAGCGGTAATGTTTGGGAGTGGTGTCTGGATTATTTTGACGAAGATTTTTACAGAACTCCCCAAGCACGCAAGGCAAATCCGCTTCACACAAAAGAAAATTATTCCAAGCATCGCGTTGTGCGCGGTGGTTCGTGGAATAGTTTTGATGGTTATTGCCGTTCCATAACTCGCTTTTATGCAGCGGAAGACAACAAAAATAGCTATTTGGGTTTCCGAATGGTTAAAAAATAAAATCAACCCCCGTCGAGGGCGTTGCCCGTCGACGAGGTTTTTTGGAAAAAGAGAAAGAAAAAGAAAAAAAGAAAAAAGAAACACGCCTCGGCGACGGCTTTAGCCTCGCCGACGGCTCAAACTCAAAATAAAAAAATGGTACATTTTCAGAACATTAAAAACGTCTTGCTTGGCTCTTTGTCGGAGGCGGAGCGCGACATCTGGGTTGCGGTTGCGTGGTTTACGGATAGGGACTTGTTGGCAAGTTTGCAGGCGCGTTTGCGTGTGGGGGTGCGCGTCAGGGTGATTCTTTTACAAGACGACATCAATTTTGGGCAATACGGACTCGATTTTTCGGAGTTTAAGCGTCTGGGGGGCGAATTGGTTGCGGTTTCGAAAGAATTGATGCACAATAAATTTTGTATCATAGATAAAAAAAAGGTGCTTTCAGGTTCGTATAATTGGACTTTTCGGGCAGCAAATCAGAACAAAGAAAACCTAATTGTTATCAAAGAGGGCGAGATGGTAGCCGAATTTTGTAGGGAGTTTGCCGATTTATTTGCACGTTATACGGGTAGGGAAATGGTTTATCAGGAGGGGTTAGGTATAAATTTGTATCTAAAAAGTTTGCAGCAAGAGATTAAATTTTTAGACCAAGAAATTAGTCTTTTAGAAACAGAAAAGGAAAGTATTTTTGAAAAAATTAGCCGCTTTTTACATCAACAAAACGTTTATTTGTATCAAAATCTAAAAGATTTGCTGCATTGGCGCACCCAAGCGGCAGCGCAGAAGGCTGCCCAAACGCAAAAACAAGCCGATAAGCAGCAGTTTGAAGCCTTGAAGGAAGAAGCAAAAAATTTTGAATCCAACTTTTCAAAAAACTTTGAAAACGAAAGTGAAAATGCTCAAAACGCAGACTTTGAAGCCCAGCAGGATACGCGCAGCCCTCATTTTGAGCCACCTACTTCGGCGCAAAACGATTTGAAAAGCCTTTTTCGCGAAATTGCCAAACGTTGCCACCCCGATAGGGTCAGACCCGAACACGAGGCGGCGGCACGTAAGATTTTCGAGGCAGCACAAAAAGCAAAGGCAAAAGGCGATAAAGCAAGGTTACAACAAATTTTGGAAACGCTTAAAGCGGGTATTGCTTTTGGTTATGATATTGAAAACATTACAGAAATTGAGCTATTAGAAAAACTAAAAAAGGAACGCCTCCTGCAAAAAGAAAAACTTTTAGAAGAGATTGCGACATTACAAGCCAAAAAAGAGTGGCAAATCCTAACTTCTTATCAAGATTTGAAGGCTTATTTTGAAGAAATAAAAAACCAAATCCTGACCGAAATAGAAAACTTAATGAAATTTTGTGGAAAGTTTAAAAGTGAAGCCAAAAAATAAAACCTAAAAATAAAAATCAAAAAAATAGACAAATTATTAAATCTCACCCTTCCACTCTCTATAAAATTGGGCAAGAAACGCCTCCATATACCGATGCCTTTCCTCTGCCATTTCCCTTGCCGTTTGGGTGTTCATTCTATCTTTGAGCAATAGCAGTTTTTCGTAAAAATGATTGATAGTGGGCGCGTTGCTATTTTTATATTCTTCCTTTGTTAGGTTCAAATTTGGTTTAATATCAGGATTGTAAAGTGGTCTGTTTTTATAGCCACCGTAGTTAAAAGTCCTTGCAATACCAACAGCACCAAGGGCATCTAACCTATCGGCATCTTGCACCACATCGAGTTCGGGCGATTTGAACTTCTGAACTTGATTTCCTCCTTTAAAGGAAATATGAACGATTATATTTTCAACGTGGGAAATTATATTTTCTTCTACTTGTAGCGAAGCCAAAAAATTGCGTGCTATCTTGGGTGCAAGGGTTTCGTCGCCATTATGAAATTTCGAATCGGCGATGTCGTGTAGAAGCGCACCCAGTTCTACTACAAAATTATCTACTTTTTCAGTTTTTGCAATAGATTTAGACAATCGCCACACACGATAGATATGCCACCAATCGTGTCCGCCTTCGGCAGCGGCTAAGGTCTGCTGCACAAAAGCGGCAGTTTGCTCAATAATTTTCGTTTGGTATGGGGACATGAGTAAAAGATTATTTTAATAAAAAAAGAAAGTTATTCAGATTTCGCCTTCCACCACTGCTCAACTTTTATTGCAAGTTGTTTTCTGTATTCTTTAAACGTGTCATCATTTTTAGCATTTTTCTGTAATAAAATTAAGAAGGCGTATTACCTTTCCTCAATTTACAAACTCTGTTTCAATATTCCAAATGGGGCGCAAAAAAAGTGATAAGGTTTTGGTTTTTATAGGTTTTAGTGGTTTTTTTGAAGATGAAATTTTGATGAACCGTCGTCGAGGGCGTTGCCCGTCGACGAGGTTTTTCCAAGAAAAAATAAAAAAAATAAAAAACACACGCCGTCGCCGACGGCTCTCGAAAGCATTTTTTCGGAAAAAAAGCGCATTTTTGCAACTTCAAAATCGTAGGGTTTTGCTAACTTGTCGGCAGTTTTTACGCAAAAAAAAAGATATGGCACTTATTCTTCCTGTACGAGGCTATACGCCCAAAATAGGCAACGACTGTTTTACAGCCCCCAACGCAACGCTGGTAGGCGAAGTAGAGATGGGCGATTTTTGCAGCGTCTGGTTTGGCGCAGTGGTGCGTGGCGATGTGCATTACATCAAAATCGGGCATCATACCAATATCCAAGACAACGTCACCATTCATGGCACTTACCAAACTGCCCCCACTCATATTGGCAACTATGTTACCATCGGGCATAATGCCGTTGTGCATGGCTGCACGCTCGAAGATTATTGTCTGATAGGCATGGGGGCGCGTGTGTTGGATAACGCAGTGGTACAAAAGGGCGCAATCGTGGCAGCAGGAGCGGTGGTGCTGGAAAATACGGTCGTAGAAAGCGGCTGGATTTATGCAGGTGTGCCTGCCAAAAAAGTAAAGCAGGTAGGCGATAGAGAGGAAATGTTGCATAGAATTGCCAATAACTACATCAAATATGCAAGTTGGTTTAAAGAAGAAGCGCAACCCCCTGCCCAAAGCAGTGATGTGAAATTCTAAAAATCAGATGCCAATGTAGGGACAAGGCATTGCCTTGTCTGCGTAGCAAAATTGAAAAACGTTGTTGTTTCATTCGTGCATAGCTGGGACAACGCGGTGCGTTGTCCCTATGAAGATGCCAATTTTATTTCCAAACCACAACAACTATTTTCGCCCTTCTTCACCCAAAACCAAATCACGCCTTATGTCGTTTGTCAAGTTATTGCCAAAATCTTTTAAAAGTTTTATCTTTAAAAATGTTTTAAAAGGTAGTTGGGTCTATTGCCCTTGTTGTAAAAGTTCCTTAGCCACTTTTTTTCCTTATGGCAATCCGCCGCGCAGCAATAGTTACTGTCCTGTTTGTCATTCTTTGGATAGGCATAGATTTACTTGGCATTATTTAGAGAAAGAGTATGATTTTTTTGCTAAAATTGCGGCTTCTCCAACGGTTTTTCGTATCTTGCATGTTGCGCCCGAACCTGCTTTATTTGCCATTCTTTCCAAATTAGGGCGCAAAAATCCCAATGTTCTGTATGTCCCTTGCGATAAATTTGCCGAAGGGTACGATAAATATCCCAAAATTACAAAAAACTATGACCTTACGGCTTTGCCCGAAGCCGATAATAGTTTTGATTTGATACTATGCTCGCACGTTTTGGAGCATATTGAAGAGGAGGGCAAAGCCTTGTCTGAAATAAGGCGCGTCTTGAAGCCCGAAGGAGCGGCGATTTTGCTTGTCCCGATGGACTTAAATCGCCCTGATACTTATCAAGACCCTGCTATCAATACCCCTGAATTGCGACAAAAAGAATACGGTCAGCACGACCATGTGCGCCTTTATGGGCGTAATTTTGGCGAACTTGTGGCGCAACATGGCTTTTCGGTGCGCACCTACAAGTGCGAAACGATAGATTCGGACACCCAATTTAAGTTGGGGCTACTGCCAACGGATTGGCTTTTTGAAGCCAAAAAAGTGTAAAAGTAGCGCGAAGTTCCAGCTTCGCGCGTTCCTACTTTTTTGCAAAGTCTTTTTCAGTGCAGGTGTGTGGCATTTTGCCTTGTCCGAAATGAGATTAAAAGTAGCGCGAAGCTCCAGCTTCGCGCGTCATGGCTTCTACTGCAATACCAAATCTTTGTCTTGTGGCACAGTAGGCAAATCGTCCGTTGGCAGGGTAACAAAAGGCGGCAAATCGAGGGGGAAATCTTCCCAACCTACGGGCAAGCCGCCTTCGTCGTCGCCATTTTGTTTGGGGTTTTCCAAATTTGCTTCAACAGCATTTTTTGTGCCTGCGCTTCTTAGCATCAGGATAATAAAAAGGGGAAATAGTAGGGTTTGCGCCAGCATGAAGAGTAAAATCCACATTGCCCATCAAATTTAGAGGTTAGAAAAGAAAAAGCCGCTGCTTTCAAGTATATTTTCGCCACTTTTGCCAGAAATTGCGGCGCGTTTTGGAAGATTTGGCATAGCTACTTAACCGCTTTGTTCTCAAAAGGTTTGTAGGAAAAAAGCCTTTGTCTAACTTTTTTTAGAAAAATTTAGACACTCAAAACCAAATGCCCTTATTTGGTTTTGTGATTCGAAGTGCTTATCTTTCACTTTCTCTATTTCTACTCTAACCTTACACAAATCTTACTTCTATGCTGCTTTCCAACTATTTAGAAGCCAACGGACAAAAAATTCACTACCTCCACAACTTCGAAAGGGCTGCTTCTGATGCGCCTGTGCTGCTCCTGCTGCATGGCTTTTTGCTCGACTCTACTATGTTTTCGCCCCTGATGCAGGCTTTGGGCAACGAATTTCGCCTTGTCGCCTTCGATGCGCGTGCCTTAGGAAAAACGCAGTGGGACGGCAAGGCTTTTTCACTTTACGACACAGTGGCGGATTGTATCGCCCTAATGGACGCTTTGCAGATAGAAAAGGCGATTATCAGCGGCATGTCGCAGGGCGGATATGCGGCTTTGCGCTTGGCATTGCGACATCCAGCGCGTGTTTCGGGGCTTGTTTTGATGAGTACGCGCTCAGGTGCAGACGAAGAACCTACAAAGGCGGCTTATCGCGAGGTGCGCGATACATGGAAAAATGTAGGGGCAGTAGAGCCGATGCTCAAAGGCTTGATGGGTGCGATTATTGGGGCAGAAGATGACCCTAAAATTGCTCCTTATTGGGCGCAGTGGTTTCCTATTTGGCAAAATTACAAAGGCGATAATATCTTTCATGGCATGAACAACCTTTTAGAGCGCGATGAAATCACGCCGCTATTGGGTCAGATTCAGCAGCCTGCCCTTGTTTTGCATGGCAAAGAAGATTCGGGCGTTCCCTTTCAATTAGGGGAGCAGTTGCACCAAGATTTGCCTAATAGTCAGGGCTTTATCCTCACCGAAGGAGCGCATGCCTGTGTGCTAACGCATGTGGAGAGCTATGTAGAGCCTATCCGAAATTTTGTTAGGCAGTTTGCAAAAGGGTAAGACGGGCTAATTTTAAAGGCTTAGAAAAGTATTTGATACCAAAAAAGTAGCGCGAAGTTTGCACTTCGCGCTTTCTACTTGCTCGAAAAGCCTTGTTTCGTTCCTATTTTTTGAGTTCTACTCTTTGGTTTAAAGATTCCTCTACTTTGTTTCGGACTACTTCCACAAAATTCCCTTCGGCAGAGAGATTTTTGTCGGTGGTCTGATTGATGATTTGCACGACTTCAAAAAAATGTTCCAACTTTTCAGGCTCTATTTGCGCGACAATTTGCTGGTTGAAGGTCTTGACGGCTTGCCTTGCGGCTTCGCGTCTAATTCTACCCTCTTGGGTTAGGCAAATCATAACCTTTCGGCGGTCTTTGCCGTCGGCTTGGCGTAAAATTAGCCCTTCTTTTTCCATGCTTTTGAGAATACGGGTAAGGGAGCGGGCTTCCATGCCCATTAAAGGGGCAATTTTGGTAGCAGGTGTGCCTTCCTCCTGATTGATATTGAGCAAGACAAAGCCTGTGGAATGGGTAATGCCATGTTTTTCGCCTAATAAGTTATACATCTTGGCGATAGCAAGCCAAGAGGCTTTGAGGGCAAAATCTACCGAACGTTTTTTCTTTTCTTGTTCTTGCATAAGGCAAATCGAACCAAATAAAAGGATAAATTAAAAGCAGCGATAACAAAGATAAGGCAAAAAACGCACACTTTTGCACTTATTGGCTGAAAAGCGGCAAAAAAGTCGGCATGCCTACTATTTTGGGGCAGATACAAAGGCTTACTTTGCTTCCCAAGTCAGGACAACAGGAAACGCCTTTGCCTTTGTACCCAACTGATAACAGGCGGCTTTGGTAATTTTGATAATGATATTTTCGTTTGCCGAAATATTGGGGATTTTGCCAATGATTTCTACTTCTACACTCAAACCTGTGTTGTCGTTGAAGACGCGCACCATAGAGCCTACGGGTAGGGTTCGATGCAAGCCCAAAAAGCGCGTACCCTCGCTATCAATCATGCTACATACGCCTGATTCGGTGCGCGTTTTTTTAGAGTGTCTGCCGTTGTTGCTTTTGGTGGGATTGTGGGTTGTGTAGAGTTCGGATTTGCCTACGATAAGTTTTTGTCCGATTCGGATTGTATCATTTGTGAGTTGATTCCATTCCTTTAATTGGCTTACGGTGATTTTGTGCTTGTTGGCAATTTTTATCAAATTGTCGCCTGCTTCAATCGTATAATATTGATAAACGATTTTATTTTCTTGCTGATTTTGCTTCTGACTTTCTGTACTGCCTGCGATACCTCTTGTAGTTTCGGTGTTTTCGTTCATAGGAATAAGCAAATCCTGTCCTATGCGAATTTCGTTGGTAGCCATTTGGTTTAAATCTTTAATGGCTTTCGCACTTGTTCCAAATTTAAGGGCAATTTTATAGAGGGTATCATCAGCGCGGACGGTGTAATTTTTGATGCTGGTCGGGGCTTCGGTGCGCTGATAAGGGATTCGGACAATCTGCCCCTGCTGCAATGGATTGCGAGCAAAGGGATTGAGGCTGATGAGCGTGTTGACATCGACGTAATAGCGTCGCGCAATTCCCAAGATGTCTTCTCCTGCGCGTACTTTGTGGCGAATGTAGAGCCTGCCATTGTGCCTTTCCAGACCAATCGAATCGGTAGGCACGACAAAACCAAGCGTCAAGTTTGGATTTTGCCCTTCGGCTTTTGCATTTTTTGTACCCAAAAAGAAGGCAGCGAAAAAGAAAATTGCCACAGCGAAAGCCTTTGTGGGCAGTAAAAGCCTCATTTGAAGGGTGTTTAAAGGGTGTTTGAAGGCGATAGGGTATAAAAAATTAGCGGTTGTACTGATTTTGTTCATAATAGGTATCTATTTTGAGCGTGTTACTATTAGCGGCGGCAACGGCTAAGGCATCACAGCGTTCATTTTCAGGGATTCCTGCATGTCCGCGTATCCATTGAAAGGAAACCTGATGTTTGCGATAGCTTTTGAGAAAACGCCGCCAGAGGTCGGCATTGGGGCGTTCAGTGCCTTTATCGAGGAAGTCTTTTTTTTCCCAGCCCAAGACCCATTTTTTTTCTACGGCATCGACGACGTATTTCGAGTCGGAATAAATCTTGACCTGCATGCCTTCTCTTTTGAGAGCCTCCAAGCCGCAGATGACGGCTAAAAGTTCCATGCGGTTGTTGGTGGTGAGGCGAAAGCCCTCTGCCAATTCTTTGCGAAGACCTAATTCGGGGGCAAGCAAAACTGTGCCATAACCGCCTTTTCCGGGGTTGCCTTGTGCTGCGCCGTCTGTATAAATTACGATAGATGCCATTTTGGTACAAAAAAATTAGAGATGCGCACTTTTTTTAATAAGGTAAGGAAGTGCAGTAATATTAGGTTTTAAACCTCGCCGTTGTTTGTGTCCCCACAAATGACCTCGCCGTTGTTTGTGTCCTTCGCCGTTGTTTGTGTCCTCACAAATGACCTCGCCGTTGTTTGTGTCCCCACAAATAGAACTCCACTATACAGAAGTGGTTTCGGGTTTGATATTTTTCATCTCTTGCTGTGTGAGCAGGATAAGCGAAAAGACGGCATAGTTTAAGATGTCGCGGTAGTTGGCATCTACGCCTTCGGAAACTAAGGTTTTGCCCAAATTATCTTCTATGCGTTTGGTGCGCAGGAGTTTCATCAGGATAATATCGGTGATGCTGCTAATGCGCATGATGCGCCAAGCCTCGCCGTAGTCGTGGTTTTTTTTGTGCAGGAGTTGGATATTGCGCTCTACCTGTTGCGTGTATAGGTCGGAAAGCTCTTTGAGGGGCAGTTCTAAGCGGCTATCCTGTGTGAGTTGAATTTGAATCAGTGCCATTACGCAATAGTTGATAATCCCTGCAAATTCGGTCGCGACGCTATCTTCTACCAGCTGCTGCCCTTTTTCTTGAATGTTGCGAATCCGTTGGGCTTTGATAAAGATTTGGTCGGTGATAGAAGGCAGACGCAAGATGCGCCAAGAAGTGCCGTAGTCTTTATTTTTTTGCTCAAAAATTTGCTGGCAGGTCTGAATAATTTGGCGATATTGGGCGAGGGTCTTTTCGTGCTGACTCATAGGCGAGGAAAGAAAATATAAAAAGGAGAAAAGAGAAGCGCGTGTTTGTTTTCACAAAAATACACAAAATAACGCCTCGTGCTTTTATTTTTTTCGACAAACGCCATTTTTCCAAATCCTTTCGGGCAGCAGCAAAATACCCAAATTTAGAAACGACCAACTTTTTTTCTTTTTTTAGTTTGGGTTTTAATTTTTTCTTATCTTTGCAAAAAACGCAACTACATGGAACTTCTCTATATCTGGATAGAAGACTACAAAAACATCAAAGAGCAGGGGTTTAATTTTAGCCCTCGATACCGCTTTGAGTTTAAAAATGGTGTGCTTTCTTGCGTAGAAAATACGGACGCTATTTCTACGGGTAAAGACTTCTTTGGCAGTGGCATTACCAACGTTACCGCTATTATTGGCGAAAATGGGGCGGGGAAGAGTACGGTTTTGGAGCTTATTCTGCATTGTAAATATAATATAGCAAATGAAATTTCAAAACTAAATGGGAAAATAAAATATTTAAAAGAAGAAAAAGAAAATGAAGATATAATTGAAAACCAAAAAGAAAGTACATATTTAAGTAATGTAGATGTCATATTTTACTCAAATCAAGTTACTACTAAATACCCATACAAAGATAATATTAACTCTTGCAATATCTCAACAGATTATTTACTTGTCGCAGAGTCAAGACCTTTTCATGATTTTCAGGCAGACGAAATGTGGAAGCAGATAGACTTTATTTCAAATTTTCCTACCATCAATTTTTTACTTGAAAATAAAATACTGCCTCAATATCCCTCGCCGTTGCTTGTGTCACACAAGCAACTTTGCGAATTTTGGTAATATTTCTTACCTTATCCCTATGAAACTTAACCCCTCGCCGTCTCGCTGTTGCTTGTGTCTCACAAGCGACTCATGCAATACAATAATCAACAAAACCTAAACACAAAAATATGTTATTTCCCTCAATGGAGTTAGGGCAAGTGTATTTCTATACTGCTACTATTTTGAAATGGCAGCCCCTACTTGCACAGGATAAATACAAGGAAATCATCATCGAGAGTTTAAACTACCTTTCAAAAAAGCAAAAAATAGCAGTGTATGCTTTTGTGCTTATGCCCAATCATATCCATCTGATTTGGGAAATGCTCGCTAAGAATGGAAAGGAAATGCCACACGCCAGTTTCATGAAATACACGGCTCATCAATTTTTAGAAGACCTACGTTTGCATCATCAGAAGGTTCTGCCTTATTTTGAAGTAGAAGGAAAAGCAGATAGGCAGCACCAATTTTGGGAGCGAAACAGTCTGCCGATTGTTTTGTATAGCCCTGCGGTGTTTGAGCAAAAGTTACAGTACATTCATCATAATCCGATTGCTAAGAAATGGGCGTTGGTGGAAGATTACGTAGATTATCGATATTCGTCTGCCAAATTTTATGAGCTGGGAATAGATGAGTTTGGTTTTTTGCAAGATTATCGAGAGCGGATATAGCCTTGGTCGTCTGTGTGGACACAGACAACGGCGTTGGTACGCCGTTGCTTGTGTTTCGCTCCCGCCGTTGCTTGTGTCACACAAGCAACTTTATGACAATACGATAATCAACGTTATGCCCCTTGTCGTCTGTGAAGATACAGACAACGGCGTGGAAGCCTCTAAAATATTATTTAAGGCTCTATCTCTTTTTTCAAGTTGTTTTTTTGTTCGGATAAGCAAACCCAACTCAATAAGGTTAGCAGTTCGA
>NZ_AUGI01000057.1 GCF_000422585.1 Hugenholtzia roseola DSM 9546 | reverse complement strand
AGCAATGAAGGCTAAGGGTTTTGATGCAAAAACCATTTCCGAAATTACAGGGCTAAGTATAGACGAAATTGATAAGTTATGATTCAAAAATCCTTGAACAGATAACTTTAAAAAAAGAAAACTTTAGAAAAATATTGAACATCATGCAAGACATCAAAATCGGAAACCTGACCATAGGGCAAAATCACCCTGCATTTGTAATAGCAGAAATAGGTTCTAACCACAATCAGAGCCTACAACTTGCGTATGAAACGATTGACGCTGCTAAAGAAGCAGGCGCAGATGCTGTCAAGTTTCAGTCTATTGACGTAAATAAACTTTACCTGAATCCAAGCAAGGCGACCATTGATTTACACAAAAAAATCGACCTCCCCGAAGAATGGCACTATCTTCTTTCTGATTATTGTAAAAAGAAGGAAATTGTTTTCTTTTCATCTCCAACTTATTTAGAGGCAGTTGATATTTTAGAAACAATTAATGTATCGCTGTACAAACTTGCTTCCGCACAGATTGGAACTTTTCCACAACTTGTAGAAAAAGTTGCCCAAACGAACAAGCCGGTTATTTTATCTACAGGCTTAGTTAGTTACGCCGAGTTAGAAAAGATTGTCAAGATTTTCCATTTGGCTCAAAACAATCAATTTATTATCTTGCATTGCAATAGCATTTATCCCACTCCTTATGAAAAAGTACATCTTCCTTTGATGCACACTTATCAAAAAATGTTTGATTGCATTGTGGGGTTTTCAGACCATACAGCGGGTATTTACGCGCCTATTATTGCAGTGGCACAAGGTGCAAAGGTGATTGAAAAACACTTTGCAATAAGTAGAAAGCTACCTGTACCAGACGCTCCATTTTCTCTCGAACCACACGAACTTAGAGAGATGATAAATGGCATCAGGATTGCCGAACAGATGTTAATACCACAAGTTCGTCTGCAAATAGAAAAGGAAGAAGCCAACTTTAAAAAGGCAATCGGCACGAAGTTAGTTTTAGCAAAGAATAAAAATGCAGGCGAACCCTTACAGAGAGAAGATTTTATCTTTCGCAGGCATAGCGAAGGTATTGATTGTAAGGAGTTGGATAGACTTTTATTATCAAACTTTTTCTTTAAGGAAAACGTAATGCGAAATACTTTACTCGATTATCAACATATAAGTTTATGAAAATGAATAAGATACCTATTGTTCCACGTTCTTGTCCCATTTGCAGCAGTGTAAATTCTGAAACCTTATGGGAATATGAATATTTGACTAAAACTTGTAATCAGTCTTGGTTATTTAACGTGCATAATGTAATATGTACAACGTGTGGTTTTGTATTTACCTCCCCGGTAGCAGATGAAAACGTACTAATGAGTTATTACGCAGACTCCTTCACGAGATTTGTGACACAAGATTTAGATTACAATGTAGATAAACGAATCTGTATAGTACAAAAATATGTGGATAAAAGAGAGGTCTTTGTAGAGTTTGGTGCTAATGTGAAAACAGAGTTTCATAATAGGTTAGAAAAGTTATTTAGCAGTGTTTTGACTGCTGAACCCAACGAAAGTGCTTCAAGCGATTTTAAAAAAATAAGCGATATATCTAACATTCAAGCTGATTGCGTAGCACATTATTTTGTGTTAGAACATGTACCTGATATTAGTACGTTTTTACAACAAATTAGACTTCTTCTTAAACCAGAGGGGATAATGATATGTGAAGTCCCATTGCTATCACTTTATGAAAAGTACATTTCTCCTCTTATATTGCACGAACACGTTAATCATTTTTCAATAAATAGCCTTATTGCTATTGCAGCCCAGAATGGTTTTGAGTTGATAGATAGCTCAGTTGAAGAATGCAGTCGTCCTTTTGGATTTGTTAGTGTTTTTAGAAAGGTAGAGTATTCGGAAGAATTAATTCCAGACGAGTATGCTCAAAACAAAAAACTTTTTTTGAAAGGGCTACATCAAAAAGATTTATTTTTAAAAGTAATAGAGGAAGCCAGAAGCCTTATTCGAGAATGTGAAGATGATATTATTTTAATATATGCTGCAAATGAAACTACTAAAAAATTAATAAATAATTTAAATATTCCCAAGAATGTTTATGTTGTAGATTCAAATCCGTTAAAACGTGATTATTTCGCTCCTATGTTACGAGTATATTTACCTGAGGAAGTAAAAGATGAAATTTTAGTTGCCAAACATCTGATTATTTGTACTCAAAATCACGCAAAATCTATTATAAAAAATTTAGAAACTAACTATAAAAAAACATTTCAAACTAACTAAACTTATATTGTAGATAGGCTTTAATTTTTATTTTTATATGAAAAAAATATTAGTCATAGGGGCAGGCTGGGAACAGTATGCTCTTTTAGAAACGATAAAAGAGGCGGGGTATGGCATAGTGGCTACGCATCCGCATCTTCGCGCTGATGGCTTTAAATTGGCAGAACATTTCTACGTGAAAGATGCCCATGATATAGCTGCGCACTTGCGTATCGCTACTTCTCATGGCGTTGTGGGTATCATTACGGATAATTGCGACTATTCCTTTTATACGGCTGCCGTAATCGCAAATAAATTGGGCTTGCCCTTTGCCAATATAGCGTCTGCCATTTTCTCAAATGATAAGTACGCGCAGCGAGAGCGTTGTAAAAATACGGAGGTGTATCAGCCACAATACGCTAAGGTACGTACTCCCGAAGATTTGGCACAAGCAGCCTCTTCCATAGGTTTTCCGCTAATATTGAAGCCGACAGATAGTCGCGGCACATTTGGTGTTACGATTGCACGCCATGAGCAAGCACTTTATGATGCTTATTACGAGGCTTTGCACTATTCCCCTTCTCATACACTCATTTGCGAAAAATTTATCGAAGGTACATTGGTTACAGTTGATGGGTTTTGTTTTAAAAATGGACACAATGCTTTGGCGGTAGCATCACGCAAGTTTGAAAGGGGGGCAAAGCCTGTAACAAAGGAAATTATCTATCCTGCGCAATTTTCAGCCGACCTCAACACGCGCCTTCTGTCAAATCATGAGCGCGTAGTGGAACTTCTTGGCTATACCTATGGGCATACGCATGGTGAATATATCGTAACCAAAGAGGAGGAAATTTATTTGGTAGAGTGTACCAACAGAGGCGGTGGGGTTTATACTTCATCGGTAATTGTACCCATGCTAACTCAGATAGATTTGAATAAAATCTTATTGCATCAATCTTTGGGAATAGATGATTTTGAAGTTCCTAAGTTGGGTTTAGCTTTCATGAAAAAGTCTATTTTACTCACTTTTTTAGATTTCCAAGTTGGAAAAGTACTAAAAAGCATCAATGTAGAAGAGATGCTCGCCAAAGAGTACACGCTACGTTATCGAACCATTTATGGTGAAAATGATATGGTGGAGTCGATAGAAAATTGCGCATCTCGTCATTCTATGTTAGTTTTGCAAGGAGCTAATGCAGAAGAAACCCTACGCAACTTTGAAAACTTTAAAAATGACCTAAAAATAGAATACTACAAATGATACATATTTTAGAAAACACGCTTCGTGACGGCTCTTATGTTATAGATTTTCAATTTGACAAAGTCCAAACTGCAAATATTACAAAAGGACTCTTTGAATTGGGTTTTCGCTCAATTGAAGTAGGGCACGGATTAGGTTTGGGTGCTTGGAATAAGGCTCATATTGGACTTTCTAAAGAAGATGACTTTACATATATCCGTTCTGCAAAAGAAGCCGCTCCTGATGCTGAAATTGCGGCTTTTTTCATACCCGGTATCGGAACGACAGAAGACATAGACATAGCCATTGAAGCAGGACTTTCTTTTCTAAGAGTGGGAACTAATGTAGACACTTTTGAAAAGGCGGAGCCTTTTGCCGCTTACGCTAAAAAGAGAGGACTAAAAGTTGCGCTAAATCTTATGAAAAGCTATGGCGTAAAGTCCTATGAATTTACCAAAATTGCGCAACACATCAGAGAATGGCAGGTCGCTGACATTATCTACTTAGTAGATTCTGCTGGTTGTATGATGCCTAACGAGGTATTTGAGTATATTAGTCGCACCAAAGAGCGAGTAGATACGCATTTGGGCTTTCATGGGCATAACAACCTATCAATGGCTATCGCTAACAGTATTCAGGCTATTGAGGCTGGTGCAAGTTACATCGATACCTGTGTGCGCGGTATGGGTAGAAGTGCTGGAAATGCGCAAACAGAAATCGCTATCTACTTACTACAAAAAATGGGAATTAGTCCTATTGATACTGAAATATACAAATTCTACGAATTTGCAAATGAGTTTATTGTCCCTTTGATGTTGCAGCCACAAGGTCTTACAGACGAAGAAATCCACATTGGAATTAGTAGGTTTCATACCAGCTATTTGCCTATGGTACAAAAAGCGGCTCAAAAGTATCAAGTTGATAAAAAGCGGATAATAAAACAGGTATCCGATATTAACTGCATTAACCCAACAGAAGACCTATTTATGGAAGTCGCGTCTAAATTGCAAAAAAATGGATAAAGACAAATTTTTGGATATATCAAACAAAATGATAGAGCGATACTCTACTCGATATCAGCATTTGGGTAAAGATGTTCGCACTTTGGGCTGGGGGTCTATCGAACAACAAAGTTATCGTTTTGCGCAAACTTTTGAAGGAATAACCTTTACAACTGATAAGACAATATTAGATATTGGTTGTGGCTTTGGCGACTATTTGGCACAACTCAAAGCTCGTAATTTTCCTTTCAAAAACTACATAGGTTGGGACATCAATCCCGACCTAATTGAAGAAGCCAAGCAAATATGGTCATCTCCCTTAGCATCTTTTGAGGTTAAAAATATTGGAAGCCACCGTTTGGAAGCACCCGTAGCAGATATCGGGATTATGTTGGGGGTTTTAAATCTCAATTTAAAAAATCAAATAGATAACTATGATTATTCTTTTCAGTTTATAGAAAATGCTTTCTCTTCTGTAAAAGAATTACTTATCGTTGATTTTCTAAGTACAAAACATACCCCAGAATATCCTGTAGAGGATTTTGTGTTTTATCATAATCCTGCTAAAGTGCTTGAATTTGCGCTTTCTTTAAGCCCTAATGTGATGCTAAAGCATCATTATGCCGCCATTCCACAAAAAGAATTTATGTTATTCATCTATAAATCATAATGAAAATATTTGATTTTAATATTCATCTACCTTATCTTCAAGATAAGGACGTTAATAAAGTAATCGCACAAGACCTGACGCTTGATGTGGAGGGTATTTGCAAAGGATTAGAAATACACAAAACCAATATTCAAAAGGCTGAAGCTGCCAACTTTTTACTATTCAATACTAAACTATTTGATAGTAATGTAGCACCTTTTTTGAAAACATCTAATCAATTATTTGAAAAAACGACCTTTACAGCCCTTATCGATTTTCGTCGTTCTGATATTTTATCTTATGTAGAAAAAATCAAAGAGAGTGGGGTAGGTGCTATCATGTTTAATTCCTACTTACAGCAAATTTCAGAGCCTGATTTTGTAGAAATAGGAAAGATATGTCAATTTGCAGAAAAATTAGGGCTGATTATTTGTATAGATGGCAGTTACGGGACTTCAAAGATGTATGCCTATGATAATTTAAAATTAGCTTGTTTTGTCGCTGATATGGTCTCGAAAGTACCGATAGTTATCGTACATAGTGGCGGGTATCGCATAATAGAGGCTTTTTTGTTGGCAGATGCTAAGCCTAACATTTGGTTGGATACTTCTTTTTCTTTGCCTTATTACATAGGTTCTTCTATAGAGCAAGATTTTGCCTTTGTCTATAAAAAGATGAACGCAAGACGTATAGTTTTTGGAACGGATTATCCTTATGCTAATTCTGAAGCTGCTATTGAAATACATCAAAACTTTTTTGATAAACATCAATTTTCCGCACAGGAGCAAGAGCAGATATTCTACCAAAACGCCTTAGAATTGTTCCAAATATGAAAAAATTATTGATTATTACTGAGGCTGGAAAAGGAATTGGTCTTGGACATTACACGCGCTGCTCTGCCATTCAACAAGAAGCCCTTAAAAATAAGATTGACGCTTTGATGTTACTTTATTTAAGAGAAAATTCTGAGTTTTCTATAAAAGGAGAAGTTTTTAATTGGCTCGAAAATATAGAAAAAATTAAAGAGTACGCCTCCTATGGCTATGTTTTAGTAGATTCCTATTTGGCTACCTCATTGCATTTTGATTTTTTAAATCAACACTTTAAAAAAGTATTTGTCATAGATGATTACAATAGGATTGAGTATCGAGCAGACCTAATAATAAATCCAAATGTTTTTTTTCAGAAAAAAAGCTATAAGAATCAAAATGTTATAGGAGGAAAAGAGTTGGTTATTTTAAGGGAGTCTTTTAAAAGAGAAAACCCCATTAAACCAAAAGAAAATATGAATAGACTACTCATAACCATTGGGGGGAGCGATTTTAGAAATTTGCTTCCTACTCTTTTAGAAGTCGCATTACAGACTACCATACCCGAAATTTTTATCATTGACCCAGAAGCTAAACTTTTTAGTAAAGATTTGCCCAAAAGAGTACATTTATTAGCCAAACAAACCGAACAAGAAATGTTTGACAACTATCAAAAGGCGGACATTGTAATATCCGCCTGCGGACAAACATTGCATGAATTAGCAAGCATGAGCAAGCCTACTGTGGGAATTTGTTTGGATATAGACCAAGAGCCTAATCAAGTATATTATTTCAATCAAAGCTTTCTTCTCAAAAAAATAGAATGGAATAATACAGACTTATCTGAAAAAATTTTACAGAATATCTCTTTTTTAGAACCTTTTTATGTTAGGAATTTAATATATCATTATGCTCCAACTTTGGTATCTAAGAAAGGGACAGAACGTTTATTAACCCTACTTATAAAAAATGCTTAACCTTTTCCAAAATAAAAAAATCCTTTTAGTGGTAGCGCACCCCGACGACGAACTTTTGGGCGTAGGGGCGACGATGCACCACCTTATTCAGTACCACAACTGCCAAGTGAGAGCCGTTATCTTAGGAGAAGGCATTACCTCGCGTGCCGATAAGCGCGATAGAGCGCAATGGGAACAAGAACTTGCTACGCACAGAAACAATATCTATGCGGCTCAAAAATGTATCGGATATGAAAGCGTCGGCATCTATGATTTTCCAGATAATCGCTTCGATACCGTCGCCCTTTTAGACTTGGTAAAAGTTGTGGAAAAGGAAAAACAAGCCTTTCAGCCCGAAATAATTTTTACCCATCATGGCAGCGATACCAATATCGACCACCGCCGCACCTTTGAAGCAGTCATAACCGCTACCCGCCCGATGGCGCACGAAGTAGTGAAAACAATTCTCACCTTCGAAACGCCTTCTTCTACTGAATGGCAGGCATTTAACTATCCCAACCCCTTTCTACCCAATTTTTTTGTCAGCGTAGGCGAAGAAAGTCTGGACGCAAAAATTAAAGGCATGGAAAGTTACGAATTTGAGAAACGCGCCTTTCCACACCCTCGCTCGCCCGAAGCCCTGCGCATTTTGGCACAACGCTGGGGCGTGGTAGTAGGCAAAAACTTAGCAGAGGCTTTTATGTTGGTTAGGCACATTGCTTAAAATAAAGCGCACGAAATCTTTTTCCTTCGCTAAGAAAGGAGTAAAAGGCTTGCAGCTTTGAAAATCTTTCTTTACTTTTGTCGTTCTTTATACGACCCTACCAAACGCTAAGGGTTTGAGAAAAACAACCACCTCAAAAAAACACCTCGTCGGAGGGCTACAAGCCTTTTAGACGGTTAGAAACTTACTTTTTATGTCCCAAACTGTCATTCGTGTAGAAAATATTAGCAAGCAATACCGCTTAGGCGTGATTGGTTCGGGTACGCTACGCGACGATATAGCGCGTTTTTGGGCAAAAGTGCGCGGAAAAGAAGACCCTACTCTAAAAATAGGGCAGGTCAATGACCGCGCAAGGGCTGCCGAAGGCGATTATGTTTGGGCTTTAAAAGATGTGAGCTTTGAAGTGCAGCAGGGCGAAGTCTTGGGTATCATTGGCAAAAATGGAGCAGGCAAATCTACTTTGCTCAAAATCCTTTCGCGCATCACGACCCCAACGCAGGGCAGTATCAAAATGAAGGGGCGCGTCGCCTCACTCTTAGAAGTGGGAACAGGCATGCACCCCGAACTCACTGGCAGAGAAAATATTTTCCTCAACGGTGCCATTTTGGGTATGCAAAAGTCGGAGATTCGAAAAAAATTAGACGAAATCATCGACTTTGCGGGTATTGCCAAATACATAGATACGCCCATCAAAAGATATAGCAGTGGCATGAGCGTGCGCTTAGGTTTTGCAGTGGCGGCTTTTTTAGAACCCGAAATTTTGATTGTCGATGAGGTCTTAGCCGTAGGAGATGCCGAATTTCAGAAAAAAGCCATCGGAAAGATGCAGGACATCTCGAAAGGAGAAGGCAGAACGGTGCTTTTTGTGAGCCATAATATGCAGTCTGTTTTGAATTTATGCACAAAGGCAGTGTTGATGGAAACAGGTAGCGTAACTTCCTTCAATGATACGCAATCTATCATAGATAAATACTTAGGAATAGAGAAAAACAGCAATCGTCTTAAATCTCTTGTAAAAGAAGAAGAAATCACAAAACTTGTAACCAAAGTTCCTGCTGATTTGACAAAAAGACATTTTCAAATAATAGAACTTTCTTTACAAGATGAAATGCAAAATTTAAAAGAAGTCTTTACACATGGAGAAAAAGTCTTTGTTAAGCTAAAAGTGAAAGTTTTTGAAGCTATGCAAGATTTTCGCGTTGTGCTTTCTGTATTTTGTCAAAAGCAACCCGAACAGCCTTTACTCATTGCACAAGCCTTAGACTCTCCTGCGTATGTTTCTGAACTTGAAACCCTTGCTACTCTTAAAAAACCGCTTCTAAAGGAATTTATCTGTGAAATTCCTGCTTTCTTTTTAGGTGAAAATAAATACGAACTTAATATCGATGTTTATTATCCGAAAAGAGAGCATCATACACTCTATAAGGCATTAACTTGGAGCGTCTTGTATACGGGGGAAGTTGTTTATGGTTCTTTTAAAGAGGCACAGCTGCGCCCTCATTTTAATTGGTCTTTTCAATAAATACATTTAAACTATTTTATGGATAACGTTCAAGAAAAAATCATAAATTCTGCCGAATTTCAAGATTTTTTATCTTTTGCAAAACAAAACAAAATAGAAAATAAAGAAGGGCAGCCTTATATACTTTTAGAGGGTTTTTTGCACGTTTCAAGATTTGTGCTTTTGAATACCTATTTAGGTATTTTAGCGAATAAGCAAGGCTATAATGTCGCTTTTATTGCAGGAAGCGACGGTAACACTCAATGTAATATTGCATACAAGGCATTGGGGGCAGAACCCATTTATCTTTCTGAATTACAATACAAAAAAAGTTTTATACAAAAGATTATTTCAAAACTAAAGAGAGAGCTAAGAAAAAGTTTGCTTCAAAAAGACCTTACAAACTTACTTAATTTTAAAGAAGGAACTGTTAATATAGGGGCTTATGTGTATGATACTGTCATAAGAGTTACCCCTAATGTATTTACGATTAGCCAAGCTCAATATCAAGTTGTGGTAGAAAAATTAGAGCAGGCAGTAGAGGTTTATTACAAATACAAGTCTTTATTAAGTGCTAAAAACATTAAGTATATCGTACTTAGCCACAAGTTTTATATTAACTATGGAATTTTAGGGCGTGTTGGAATAGAAAATGGAGCGTCTATATTATCTATTTTTGGAGGACTCATAAAAGAGATAAAAGATGAAGACTTCTACATGGAAAGTGATACCAAAGTAACACCAGAAATTTTAGAGCGTTTGTATCAACTTCCAAAAGAAACAATATTAAATTTCATTAGTAAAAGATTTAGTGGCGAGGTACTTCAACACGACGTTTATTATGCCTATCAAACAAAGAGAGAATATGAAGATACGGAAGTTTATTTGAATTTAAAATTAGATAAAGATAAGCCGATTGGTTTGATTATGACTCACGCTTTTAGTGATGTGCCTCATTGTACAGGATTTTCTATTTATTTAGATTATTACGATTGGTTTGTAAAAACGTTAGAATTGATTAAAGATATTCCACAAGTTCAATGGCTCATAAAGCCTCACCCTGCCTCTGTTCTGTACGAAGAAGTAGGTGTAGTAGAGGAGGTTATTAAGGCTTTTCCTCATATTCAATTAGTACCAAACGACATAAAGCCAACTTCTTTATTCAGAATCAGTGATGCAGTTGTAACAGTGCGTGGTACAGCAGGGGCAGAAGCATTGTTATTTGACAATCAAATTATTTTGGCTGGTGCTTCACCCTATGATAGTTTGGGCTTAACAATAAATTGTAAAAATGAACAAGGATACAAATCAACGCTTTCCCAAATACAAAAAAAGTATAAGCGTACAGAAACTGAATTATATAAGGCGCAATGCGCTCTCTATTGGATTACCTCAAATGCAAGTTATTCTGATGATTTAATAGGTTCGGGAATGCCCCCTAATCTTTCAAACGAGGTCATCTTTGATACCGAAACAAACAATTACAAGCAAGCTTGTCATCTTCTAAAAATGCAAGATTGGCAAAATCATGTTTTTATCAAAAATATTAACCGTATATTTCTTAAAAACAATTCTAATTCTTTATCTGTATTTTCTCCAATCGCTTAAATTCTAAAACAACATGTTTCGTAATATTATATCTTCTTTATTTCCCGAAAAAGTTAAGCATTATTACCGTTTGCGTAAATATCCTGAATATCGACAAAATTACGAAGAAGAGCAAGAGCTACTCCGTCTTAAACATCAGAAGCAAGAAATCACCTCTAATCTACTTGGTTTCCCTTTTAAAGCTCAAAATGGATTAGTTTTTGTCAAATCCTATGAAGAAATTTATCAAAAAAATAACTATTATTTTGAAACTGATAAAGCCGCGCCTGTCATAATAGACTGTGGCTCGAATGTAGGCATGAGTATCTTGTACTTCAAAAAGCTGTATCCAAATGCAAAGATAATAGGTTTTGAACCTGATGCTTATATTTATTCACTATTAAAAGAGAACATAACACTTTTTTCAGATATTGAAGTATATCAGAAAGCTGTTTGGACAGAAGACACCACACTTAGTTTTGTTTTGGAAGGAAACTTTTCGAGTAAAGTTTCTTTGGTTGATGATAAATCCAACTCACGTATCGTCAAGGTTGAGGCGGTAGACCTCAATAAGTTTTTAGAGCAAAAAGTTGATTTTTTTAAAATTGATGTAGAAGGTGCGGAATACTATTTAATAGAACATATTGCTCCAAAACTTGTGAATGTAGATAAGATATTTATAGAATATCATTCTTTTAGTGAAAAGCCTCAAAATTTATCTGTTATATTAAATATTTTAGAAAAACAGGGCTTTCGTTATGACATAAAACAACCATTCCCAACAAAGAGACCCTTTATAGACCAAGTTACGCGCATGCGAGAGAAAATTTTTGATACGCATTTTGAAATCTATGGATTTAAACTTTAAACATGCTCCCCTACGACTCCCTTTCCCTTTCCAACGCGCCTTTTTTTGCGGCTTTTCAGTCGCGTTTTGCTTCTATTTTGGAAAAGGGTTGGTTTATTTTGGGGGAGCAGTTGCACAATTTTGAGAAAAATTTTGCCGCCTACTGTGGTGTAACGCATTGTGTAGGAGTCGGCAGTGGCTTAGATGCACTTATTTTGGCGTTGAAAGCCTTAGATTTGCCTGCGGGTAGCGAGGTCATTGTGCCAGCGCATACCTACGTCGCTACGATTTTGGCAGTGCTACACAATCAGCTCACGCCTATTTTGGTAGAACCCGATGCCCAAACCTACAACATTTCCCCCCAAAAGATAGAAGCCGCCCTAACAAAACGCACAAAGGCGATTTTAGTAGTGCATCTTTACGGCAAACTCTGTGAAATGGATAAAATTTCAGAAATTGCGACAAAAAATGGTCTTTTTCTGATAGAAGATGCTGCCCAAGCGCATGGCGCAAGCCGCTGCGGACAAAAAGCAGGGAGTTTTGGCAACTTAGCCGCTTTTAGTTTCTATCCTACTAAAAACTTAGGTGCGCTCGGCGACGGCGGCGGCATTACTACTTCCGACCCGATTTTAGCCGAAAAAATACAGATTTTACGCAATTATGGTTCTAAAATAAAGTATCATAACGAAATAATTGGCTATAATTCGCGCTTAGATGAATTGCAGGCGGCTTTTCTTTCCCTCAAACTTGAAAAATTAGATGCCATCAATGCCCATAAAAGAGCCTTAGCAAACCTTTATCTAACCCAATTAAAAAGCGATTTTATCTTGCCTTCGGTTGAAAAAGATTATCAAGATGTATATCATATTTTTAATATTCGTCACCCCAAACGCGATTCCCTGCGCCAGTATTTACTGAAAAATCAAATACAAACCGAAATTCACTACCCCATTCCACCCCATCAACAAGAGGCATTGCGACATCTTGCGGCTTTCCAACCCTATCAAAAAAAAGGCGCACTGCCCATTACCGAACTTATCCACCAAACGACGCTAAGTCTGCCCATCTCTTACGCCCATACGCCCACAGATATAGCGCGTGTTATTGATGTTTTAAACGCGTTTTAACTTTTTTTACACAATTTTCCCATCTCAGAAGCCGACTTTTCCAAGTAAGGCTTTTTTTGTCTTTTTTTATTAAGGATAATTTCTTATTTTTGGGTGTTACACTTGTTTTCACTAAAAAGGCTACCCATAAAAAATGATGAAAAAATACCTCTATTTTATATTATCTTTGCTTTTCTCTATCTTTTTTTATATCTATTTTGGTATTTCAGAGGCAAAATCGCAAAGTTCTGGCTACAAACACTACACTGCCTACGACGGATTGATAGGCTTGCAGGTCATGAATTTATACGAAGACACAAAGGGAAATATTTGGGTCTTTACCAAACAATCCACAGCCATTTTTGATGGGAAAAAGTTTAAAACTTTCACCCCTGCCAATAGCGCACTCAAAGAACAGCAACAATTTGGTTTTTTAGAAGATACAAAAAATGGAATTATTTATACTTCTTCTAAAAATTATTTATCTGTTTTTAAAGATACCGAACTTATCGGACATTTCAAAGCCAAAGAAGGCATGGGGCTTTCGCATAAGATTTATTTTTCAGAAGATAGTACGCGCATTTATTTTGCAGCAGATATAGATTCTGATAACACACAAATCTTTTTCGATTTAGCTTCAGAGTCTTTTTCTTATCAAAATATCCCAATAACAGACAAAAGCATCTCAATATCCAGTGCTTGGAAACCTTATTCTTTAAATATCCCTGTAAAAAATATAAAAATATTAAAAAATACTAAATATCATACTCTAAATGATTTATATTACGAAAAAATAACTACTTTGTTTTTTGACAGTCTTTATCGTGTGAACCCTTCACTTAATCGTCCTTATATAGATTTTCAACCAAAGGCGTATCTTATTCTTTCAGACAAAGAGCATATTATTTTCTTTATTGAAGACAATAAAATTTTATGTCAAAATTTAAAAACTAACATAGAAAATATGTTTATTTTTAAACATAAAAAAACTACAATAAATGATATAATAATTGATAAAAATAAAAATATTTGGCTTGCCACTGAAATAGGCTTATTCAAACTTTTTGCTCAAAATATTTTGTCTTTCGATAAAGAAGCGAATATGCCACAAATGCCTTGGGTGATACAAGAAGTCAAGCCCGACGAATATTTAATTGGTTCTTTTCAAAACAAAGATAAAGTAGGAATATTGGATATGACAATAAAGAAAATAAAAACAATATCTTATCCTATTTTAAACAATCGTAATTTTTACTTTTCTTCTGTTAAAACAAAAGAAAACGAACTTGTTTTTGTATCACAATATGGTGCATTACTTTATTCAAACAATAAATTTTCTGTTTTAGATACGCTGCAAGAAAAAATGCAAAAAAAGATTTTTAAACGGTATTACCTCATTTCTCATTACGATTCTTTGACGGGTAACATAGCAGTTGGGGGCGGTAGTTTTCTTGTTTTCGACAAAAATAAGCGCGTTACGCACGCACTCAACAAAAAAGATTTGGAAGGAACGCTTAATTTTCCAACGCTTAACATTCTTTCTATCGAAAAAATAGATTCAGATAGGTATCTAATTGGTTCGAATAGAGGACATTTTTGGTATTCCCTTTCTAAAGAAAAGATAGAAAGATATTACTTTTTTACCGAAAAAAAATCTAACTTATCAAACGATTATTTAGACAAAAAAAATTATCCTACAACTCAAATAATAACCCTTACCAAAGATGCCTGGGGCAACATTTGGGGAGGCACGCAAAATAAGGGACAAGCCTCTACGCTTTTTCTCTATCAGCCTCAAAATGATAGCTTTAGCTTTCCACTTGCGCACCTAAAATGGGATTTTATAGAAACGGTAAAGACTATTCAGAAAGGCAAAATTTTAGTTTTTTCACAACTAAATCAAATAGTTTTAGTAGATTTAGAAAGGTTTTATGGAAAAAGCAAGGAAAATTATATTTATGTGCTTAATAAAAATAACGGTTTTGTAGGAATAGAGCCTGCCCAAAATTCTTTGATGGAGGATACAAAAGGGCGCGTTTGGTTTCTAACAGGTGACGAAAAAGCGGTTTGTTTTTCCTTTTCGCCTGATTGTTTTGACTTGCCTGCGCTTCATATCTCGAATATTTCTTATTCTTTCTTTGATTTAGAGCGTTTAAGGTGGGAAAAAATAGGAAAAATTCCCCAAGATGGGATTTTTACGCTACCCAAGGAGCAGCGCACAATCGCACTCTATCCCCAAGTCGTTACCCAAGAATTGCCACAAGATGTCCTTTTTCGTTATCGTTTGCGTGTAGAATCAGACATTTGGTCGGATTGGGCAGAGGCACAAGATTCTATCTCTTTTTCAAATTTAAAGGCAGGAAGATATGAATGTGAGATAGTTTGCCATTACAAATTTGATAGTAGGCATATTAATAATTTAGAAAAAATGACTATTAAATTCCAAATAAAACCTACTTTTTTTGAAAGAAAAATAGTAATGTTTTCTATTTATTCGCTTATTATAATACTTATTTTATCAATCTATTTTCATATTTTAAATCACAATCAAATAAAATTAAAAAACAACTTATTAAACATAGAAATAGAAATAAACAAAAGACAAAAAGAAGAAATTGAAAAGCAAAAAGAAAAAATTGAAAAAATAAATAAAATAATTGCAACAGAAAATAAAGATAAGGGACATACCATTTGGCATACTTACCAAGAAGCTTGGGCTATTTCTAACCAAATCAGTGAAACGCTACAAAAAAATCCCGCCTTTTATGAATATGAAAAAGAGGCAGCTTTTCAAGAAAAAATAATCGCGCTGGTTGCTCTTTTGCAGTTTAGTATAGCCCAAAATACTTTGCAGGAAACTTTGCAAGATGTTATCAAAAGAACTGCAAACTATTTGAGCAAGACTATTATATTTTCAGAAAAAAACTACAATATAGATATTTTAGTAGATGATAATGGTTTATTAAAAAACGAAAAAAATAGTAAAAATATTCGTAGTATTATTAAATATAATAAAATAATAGAAAAAGTTTTCGTAAATTTAATAAAAAATAGCTTTACACATGCAAAAGATGAAAATAATTTTAATAAGTTAGATATATTTGTAATAATAAAAATAAGAATAATAAAAAATAATACAGATAATTTTTTAGAATTTTCATTTACCTACAAAGACAATGGAAAGGGGCTTTCCGAAGCGGAAATAGAAACGGCAAACCGTACCAAAAAACTACGCAGAGGCGGAAAAGGCTTAAAATTACTTTTAGAGCTAATAGGAGAAAGAAAAGAAGCCTTCTTATTCAAACCGCAAGAAGGTGGTTTTGGTTATTTTGTGCGTTATGAAAGGTTTTTGGATTAAAAAAACACAAATATTCCCACTTCAAAGATATACATTTCCCATTTGACCACAATTATAGCCTCAACTGCATTGTTTTTTGAGTTTTGGTTTTTACTTTTGCTAAAAAATATAAAAACATGGGTTTGAAAATTGTTGTAATAGAAGATAACGATACCGAAAAAGATTTGCTTCTAAAGGCACTTTGCGGTATGGAAAAATACGCTGTGAAAGAGCGTGATATTTTAGCCTTTTCGGGGCTTGAACCTATTGCCCGAATTACGGCTGCTATTCAGGAGTTTAAGCCGAGCCTTATCCTTTGTGATGTGTTCATAGGGGCAGATGCAAGGCGCGGCGTGGATATTATGGAACTTTTGCATAAAAATAGCAAACCTATTCAGTATCCTTTTATCTATTTATCGGCTATGTCGCACAAAGGGCTGCAAGAACTTTGGCAGGGTGAGGTACAACCCTTTGACACCATCTATAAGGGGGATTTTTTTGGGTATGATTTCGACCCAAAACTCATATCCAATAAAATCGAGCTTATCTTGGAGAGATATTTTTCAAGCAATAAAATCATATCTATTTTATCATATCCAGCTCAAATTAAGATAGATATAAAAACAGAAGATATTTTATTTTTTAGGCATAATACCTTAGGAACAGAAATTATGCTTAAAAAATCGTATCATTATTATTTTGAGGTGCAAAAGCCTCATGTGCAATATACGCTTATTGCAGATGTTAAGTTTAACTTTTTTTATAAAAAAACAAACTTATATTTGATTTAGGTTTTGAACCTATAGATAAAAATAGTCTTTATGTCAATGTTTCAAATGTTCAGCAAATAGAGATGATAGGGGGGCGCGATAAAGGCAAACTTATTTTTGCCCTGCCGCCCGAAAGCATCAACAATCACCCAATGCCTACAATAGAGGTAAAGCGCACAGGGCTTTACCGAATTAAGTCCAAGAGAAAACGGCTGACCTAAAATTTTTCTCCTAAAAATCCCTTGATAAAAATTTGTCTGAAAAGAAAAATTGAAAGACAAGGCATCAAAAAAACGAAAATCCTTCCCATTTGAACCGCCTTTTTTCCAACTACGGCTTTTTTAAGGGTTATTCCTTTGATACTCTTTTGTGTTGTTCGTTAAGATATACTAAATTTGAGTTATCGCTTCGGAGATATAGCCAAAATCTATTTGAAGCATCTAAACAAATTTCAAACCATTAAAACAAACAATATGGGAGCAAGCAATTTTTATTATGCAGACGACGCTGCCGAAAACCTTTCGCGTCGGGAAATAGAAGTGGGACGCTTACGTTGTAAAGGGCTTACACACCAGCAAACTTGTGAACGCCTCGCGATTGCGCCCAAGACGCTGCAAGCACACATCAGTTCCATTTATAGGAAAACAGGTGCGCACAACGTGGCAACTTTATACCGCTTTTTTTTAGAAAATGGGTTGCTATAATTACTAATTTATCTTAAAAAAGAAGCTCTACCTAAAATCTATTTGGTAGGGCTTTCTTTTTTTTGTAACTTTCCGTAAAAAGCACCTCAAATCTGATGAAGACGAAAATGACGCATAAGTGGCTGCTGCCACTCTTTTTCCTTGCTTGGGTAGGACTTACCGCCTGCGAGGACAATACAGACAAAGAACTTGCGACGCTCAATTTAAAGGTAGATTTGCGCTACGAAAGCAGCCCTTTTTTATTGGTTAGTCAAGTGTATCAAAATGAATGGCAACAGGACTTTTCGGTAGAAGCCTTCCGCTTTTATCTTAGCAATTTTAAGTTTAAAAATTTAGATGGTAATTGGATAAATCTGCCTGATAGTTACATTTTAGTTACAGCAAGTAGAAATGAAGCTATCTTTAATGCTATTTTAGGTCAGATTCCTGCCGATAGCTACACCGAAGTTGCGTTTCAAATTGGGGTAGATGAGGCGCGAAATAAAAGCACTGCACGAATTGGCGATTTAGACCCTAATAATATCATGGCTTGGAATTGGGAAGATGGTTATATTTTTCTAAGATTAGATGGCACTTATTTTAGAAAAAATGCACAAGACCAAACCGAATCGCGCGGATTAGTGCTGCATATCGGACGTGAGGAAAATTTGAAAACCTTTCGTCATAGCTTTTCTAAGCCGCTTGTTGTAACTGAAAAAGGAAATGCGACATTAGCATTAGAAGCCGACATAGCCGAAATTTTTAAAAATCCAGAAAATATAGACTTCGAAACACAAAACGAAATTATGGGTGGCAGCCAAGCCCGTCTTATTGCAGCCAACTACGAAGATTTTTTGAAGGTGAAAGAAAATTGAAATCGCAAACTGAAATAGAAAACTGAAATAATAAATTAAAATAACAAAAAAAGCTAACAGTTCTTTGAAAACTGTTAGCTTTGAAAATCGAATCTTGTTTATCTTGTTTAGTCGTTAAATTCCACAAACTCATTGACTTTTTGATGCCAAGGCAAGCCATATTTGTTCAAATCGTCCATGAAAGGGTCGGGATTGAACTCCTCTACGTTATAGACTCCTGCCTTGAACCACTTTCCTTCCAACATCATCTTAGCCCCAATCATAGCAGGTACGCCTGTGGTGTATGAAATTGCCTGTGCGCCTACTTCTTTAAAGGTTTCGGCATGGTCGCAATTATTATAGACGTAATAATACTTGTGTTTGCCGTCTTTTACGCCTCTGATGTGGCAGCCGATAGAAGTTTGCCCTTGGTAGTTTTCACCCAAAGAAGAAGGTTCGGGCAAAACAGCTTTCAAAAATTGTAGCGGCACAATCTTAACGCCCTGATATTCTACCTCATCTATGCGCGTCATGCCTACATTTTCCAATACGCGCAGGTGGGTGATGTACTCATCTGAAAAAGTCATCCAAAAACGCGCACGCTTCAAAGTAGGGAAATTTTTAGCCAACGACTCCAACTCCTCGTGGTAGAGCAGAAACGATTTTTTCGGTCCTACTTCGGGATAGTTAATCATACGATTGATTTCCAAAGGTTCGGTTTCTTGCCACTTGCCTTCGAGCCAATATTTGCCGCGTTGCGTAATTTCGCGGATATTGATTTCGGGATTGAAGTTGGTAGCGAAAGCCTTTCCATGACTACCTGCATTGCAGTCGACGATGTCGAGGTACTCTATTTGGTCGAAATGGTGTTTGGCAGCATAAGCAGTGAAAACGCCTGTAACGCCAGGGTCGAAGCCGCAGCCCAAAAGTGCCATAATGCCTGCCTCTTTAAAACGCTCCTGATATGCCCATTGCCAGCTATATTCAAATTTTGCCACATCTTTGGGTTCGTAATTTGCCGTATCCAAATAGTGCGTCTTGGTAGCCAAACAAGCGTCCATGATAGGCAAATCCTGATAAGGCAGGGCTACATTGATAACCAATTTAGGCTCAAATTTTTTGATAAGGGCAATTAGCTCCTCTACGTTGTCGGCATCTACTTGCGCAGTTTCGATGCTTCTGCCCGTTAGGGCTTGTGTTTCTTTTGCGATAGCCTCCACTTTTGAGAGGGTACGACTGGCAAGCATAATTTGCGAAAAAACTTCGGGCAGCAGGGCGCACTTTTTCACAACTACGCTCCCTACGCCTCCTGCACCGATAATTAAGACTTTGCTCATATTCTCTTTTGTGTTTTGATGGGTGAAAGTATGAATTGATGCTTTTAAGGTTCAAAGTTAGAAAAAAAATGCAAACCCCTACGCACCTTTTAAGACCCTTTTAAGAACGGCGTGTGAATAAACCAAGAAGCAAGGCTCAAAATAGAGCCGCTCGAAATCTTGCCGCTGTGCAGATAAAGCATTTGCATTTGCAAAATCGGAAAAAATGTTGTTGCTTTGTAGAAAGCACAAGCAAGTCATTTCCTTATCACAAACTATACTTCTATGGCTACTCCTACACACTCTTCCGTTTCTACGGAACAAAAAGTAGATTTGGAGTTTAATAAAAATGAAGATTTCAATAAACAGCTTTCCTTCCAACTGAAAGCACGCCTCGATAAAATCGCACTCGGCGGAGGAAAGAAAAAAATTGAACAACACAAATCAAAAGGCAAACTTACGGCAAGAGAGCGAATTGCTTATCTTATCGATGCAGACAGCCGTTTCCTCGAAATTGGTGCCTTAGCAGGCGAAGATATGTATCAGGAATGGGGGGGCTGCCCTTCGGCAGGCGTGGTTACGGGGATTGGCTATGTGTCGGGCAGGCAGTGTGTTATCGTTGCCAATGATGCCACTGTGAAAGCAGGGGCTTGGTTTCCGATTACGGGCAAAAAGAACCTTCGCGCACAAGAAATTGCGATGGAAAACAAGCTCCCTATCATCTACTTAGTAGATAGCGCAGGCATTTTCCTACCCCTACAAGATGAGATTTTTGCCGACAAAGAGCATTTTGGGCGCATCTTTCGCAATAACGCCTTGATGTCGTCAGAAGGGATTATTCAGGTGGCGGCAATTATGGGCAGTTGTGTGGCAGGTGGCGCGTATTTGCCCATTATGTCAGATGAGGCTTTGATTGTAGAAGGTACGGGGTCGGTCTTTTTGGCGGGACCTTATTTGGTAAAATCCGCCATTGGTGAAGATGTCAGTGCCGAAGAATTAGGCGGGGCAAAGATGCACTGTGAAATTTCAGGTGTTACAGACAACAAATACCCCAACGACGAAGCCTGTTTAGATGCTATCAAAAAGATTTTTGATAAAATTGGCGAACCCGAAAAGGCAGGCTTTAATCGCATCGAAGCCAAGCCGCCGCAAAAAGACCCCAAAGAAATTTATGGCATCTTGCCTGCCGATAGAGCCAAGCCTTATGATATGATGGAAATTATCGAGCGTTTGGTAGATGAATCCTCTTTCGAACCCTACAAAAACGAATACGGCAAGACCATTATCTGCGGACACGCACGCATAGAAGGCTGGGCGGTCGGCATTGTCGCCAATCAGCGCACAATTTTGAAAAGTGGTAAAAAAGAAATGCAGATGGGCGGCGTAGTGTATTCCGATTCGGCAGATAAGGCAGCGCGTTTTATCATGACCTGCAATCAGAAAAAAATTCCGCTTCTTTTCCTACATGACGTTACAGGTTTTATGGTAGGAAGCCGCTCCGAACAAGGGGGGATTATCAAAGACGGAGCAAAACTTGTGAGTGCGATGGCGGCTTCGGTTGTCCCCAAATTCACGATTGTCGTTGGAAATTCCTATGGCGCAGGCAATTACGCTATGTGTGGAAAGGCTTATGACCCACGCCTTATTTTTGCCTATCCTACTGCCAAAATTGCCGTTATGAGTGGAGCAGCGGCGGCAAAAACGCTACTACAAATTCGCGTTGCTACCGAGCAGGCAAAAGGCAAAACCGTTTCGCCCGAAGAGGAGCAGCAACTTTTAGAAGAAATTACGCAGCGATACGAAAAACAAACGTCGCCTTATTATGCGGCGGCACGTCTTTGGATTGACGGCATTATAGACCCTGCCGAAACCCGAAAGGCTATCTCTATGGGCATTGAAGCGGCAAATCACGCGCCTATCACGCGCCGTTACAATGTTGGTGCTATCCAGACCTAAATTTTACCTAAACTTTCCACTATTTAGAAAAAAGTAGAAAAGGCAGTAAAAAATAGCAAAAAAATTAGGGACAAGCTTGGCTTGTCCCTAATTCAAACAGTGTTGTTACAACGATAAAAGCCTTAAATGCACCCCACCCCAAACCCCGCCCCCAAAGGGAGGGGCTTTTATGCGGTATCATTTTTTTATGCTTCGCATAAAAAAATGATTTGGTTTTCGAACCCTTCCCTATGGGGGGAGGGCAGGGTGGGGGTTCAGCAGGCTTGCGCGAAGCACAAAACCTCGTTTTTGACTTTCTGACCGCTGTAATAACCTCCTTCCATACCTTCTTGCAGGCTACACATTGAAGCGGAAGTGCATAATGTCGCCATCTTGTACGACATATTCCTTGCCCTCTACGCCCATTTTACCTGCTTCTTTGATGGCTACTTCGGTTTTGTATTTGAGGTAATCATCAAATTTAATGACTTCGGCACGAATAAAACCGCGTTCAAAGTCGGAATGAATCACGCCTGCCGCCTGCGGAGCTTTCCAGCCGCGCTTAATTGTCCAGGCGCGTACTTCTTTCACGCCTGCCGTAAAATAGGTAATTAAATTAAGCAAACCATAAGAAGCGCGAATGAGCTTGTTCAGACCTGATTCTTCCAAATTGTATTCCTCTAAAAACATGGTGCGCTCGTCAGGGTCTTCAATGACAGCAATTTGCGACTCTAAGGCAGCACAGACCATAACGACTTCGGCTTGCTCCTCTGCTACGGCAGCTTTCAGGGTCTCGACGTGTTTGTTTCCTGTGTGAATAGACTTTTCATCTACATTGGCTACATAAATAACAGGCTTTATGGTCAGCAAAAAGGCTTCGCGCACAATTTCATACTCTTCGGGCGAAACTTCCAAAGCACGCGCATTTTTGCCCTGCTCTAAGTGTGTTTTGTATTTTTCAAAGACGGCAACTTCTTTTTGAGCGGTCTTATCGCCTGCCTTAGCCGCCTTTAAAAGGCGTTGTAGGCGTTTTTCTATGGTTTCGAGGTCTTTGAGTTGTAGCTCAAAATCGATGGTTTCTTTATCAGAGATGGGGCTTACTTTGCCATCTACGTGAATGATATTGTCGTCGTCGAAACAGCGCACCACATGCACAATGGCATCTACTTCGCGAATGTTCCCCAAAAATTGATTGCCCAGACCTTCACCCTTGCTTGCACCCCTGACAAGCCCTGCAATATCGACAAACTCGATGATAGTAGGCACTGTACGTTCAGGATTGACTAATTTTTCTAATTCGGTAAGGCGCGTATCGGGAACTGTAACCACGCCTACATTTGGCTCGATGGTACAAAATGGATAGTTGGCAGATTCGGCTTTCGCACTTGAAAGGGCATTAAAAAGGGTAGATTTTCCTACATTGGGCAAACCTACAATCCCACAGCGTAATCCCATGTGTTTGGTAAAGGGTTATTGAAAAGATATGAATAAGACATTTGGAGGGCAAAAGTACAAAAAAAGCCCCAACTCGCGCCGTTGCGGAAAAAAGCTATATGAAATTTGGCTAATATTTTGTAGCTTGCTGCCTTAAATTTTACCCCAACAGCCTTTCGGTGCTTGTGTGTAGAAAGGCGAGGTCTTTCCGACTTGTTTCCAAAATATTGCTACCCTTTTTCTGAATACGCACTATGTCCATTTCTATGCCTAAGACTGCTCTACTTACCTATTTAATACCTTCTTTTGGGTCATTTTTTTTGGGTTCTCTTTTTCGGATTTTTATGCTTCGGTTTTTTATTTTCGCGATAAGCATTTTTTTGCTGCCCTTTCAGATTCAACCTTCAAAAGCGCAAAACCTTCCTACTACTTTTGTCGGCGAAAAGCCCTTTCTTTTAGAAAAAAGGGACACCATTTATAGCTTAGGGGCAGATTTGGGCTACTACCTCGATAGCACGTGGAAGGCAGATTTGGCGCAAATTCGCCTTTTAGACCAAAAAGGAAATTTTTTGGCACATCAAAATACGACGCTAAACTTCGGAAATGCCGAGTATCCCGTCTGGTGCGTCTTGAATTTGGAAAACAAAACTGCACAGCAAGATTGGATTCTTGAAATTGCAAGTCCAAATTTAGATGTTTTTGTCTGCACCCCCGACTCTACGGGAACGTATCAATGCTCCGAAGTTATCGGGCGTTTCCAACCCTATAAAAAACGAAGCTATCGCAACAATCATCTCTTTTTTGATATAAAATTACCGCAAAATCAGGCGCAAAGAATCTACCTAAGAGGCAGAAGTGAATATATGCAGTTCGAGGTAAATGTAGGAACGCTATCCGCTTTTTTTGAGCGAAACCACCAGTCAGACTTTCTGTACGGCATTTTTTACGGCTTTATCGTGCTAATTGCTTTATACAACTTATTTTTATATTTAACCGTCCGCGACCACAACTATTTTCTCTATGTCTTGTATCTTATCTTTACAGGCATCTCTTCGGGGCAGCTAAAAGGTTTTGTTTTTGAATATGTGTGCGACGATTTGAATGTTTTTTTGGGTGAAAATGGTCCCATTACAATTTCTGTGGCAGGGATTTTTTCGATGATTTTCGCCCTTAGTTTTCTCAATATTCGCCAAATCATACCCTCACTGCGTTGGGGCTATTACTTCTTTATGGCGGTCTATGTCGTTGCGATTTTGGTTTTATGGATACCCGAAAAAGGAGCGGCTTATGCCTCTATTTTTAATCAATTATCCGTATTTTTTGGCGCGTTTTATCTGATTTATACCGCCATTCGGGTCTATTTGCGCAAGTACGCACCTGCCAAGTATTTTTTTACCGCTTGGGGTATTTATATGATTTTTATTGTGATTTTTGTCTTGGCAGGAATAGGCGTTTTGCCCTACAATAATTTCACACGTCACGCCCTTGAAATGGGGACAGTAGTAGAAATTTTGCTTCTCTCTTTTGCTTTGGCAGATAAAATCAATTTTTACAAAAAAGAAAAAGAAAAAGCACAGGCAGAAGCCCTGCGCATTTCCGAAGAAAATAGGCGCATTACAGAAGACCAAAACAAAATTTTGGAGCATAGGGTACAGGAACGCACCGAAGAGCTAAATCTTATCAATGAAGAACTGTCCCTTAATTTGGAGCAAATCAATGAGCAACATCGCCTTATCGAACAAAAAAACCAAGATATTACCGATAGCATCACCTATGCCAAGCGCATACAAGAGGCGATGCTACCCGAAAAAGCAACCTTTGAGCGGCTTTTGCCCAACTCGATGGTCTTTTTCCGACCGCGCGACATCGTCAGTGGCGATTTTTACTTTTTGGTAGAAACGCAAGATGCAAAGGCAGGAAAAGCGATTGTAGTGGCAGCCGTCGACTGCACAGGGCATGGCGTACCGGGGGCTTTTATGTCCTTGATAGCCAATGACTTGCTGCATGAAATTGTGGTTTCGAAACAAATTACCGAACCCGACCAAATCCTAAATCTTTTGGATAGCGGCATTTCCAAACTCCTGCGACAGGAAGAAACCAAAGTACAAGATGGCATGGACATTGCCCTTTGTACGCTTTATCAAGAGGAAAGCCGTCTTGCTTTTGCAGGTGCAAAAAATTCGCTTTTCTATGTAGAGCAGGGGCAGCCCAAAATCGTAAAAGCCGACAGCAAAGGCATAGGCTCTACTATCGCCAAAGAAAAAAATTTCCGCTACCAAAAACATAACATACCGATTTTGCCCAACCAGACGTTTTATCTCTACACAGACGGCTATCAAGACCAATTTGGCGGCAGAGAGGGGCGTAAGTTTATGAGCAAGAACTTCAAGCAGTTGCTCCTTCAAATTCACGACCTGCCTTTTGAAACCCAACGACAACAACTTGAAAATACGCTCAATCAGTGGGTATTAGAAGGTATCGGCAAAGGGGCAGGCAAACAGATTGACGACATTTTGGTGATTGCTTTTCGCATATAGGTTTGTATTCAAATTCGTATTAAAATTTTCAAATTGTATGAAAAACGCCTGTTTTTTTATTTTTCCTTTTCTTTTTTTTATGATAGGCTTGACTTTCCAAAGTCGAGGGCAGGTTTATGAAAAAAACAACGAACTGCTTTATACTTTTCAGCGCGAAAACCAAAAATCGCCTTATATCTCCGAACTGCTCCGACAGCTCAATGTAGAAAGCCTAACGCTGCATTTGGAAGAAAAATGGAACTATGAACCCGTAGTTTGGGCAGATACGACGCAAAAAGACACGCTTTCGCAGCAGTCTTCCCAAGAATCAAACCAAGACCCAAGTGAATATTTAAAACCCGCTTTACAACTTTCGCTCAAAAAAGTAGATGCCGAGTATCGTGGCTTCAACCTCAAACCCTTGCTTTTTCCCCAAGCCATCGACCTTTTGTTGTTACAAGTCGAAGACAAGATGGTCATGCGCGAATTTAAAGCCTTGCAATGGGAGCAGGAAAGTTCTAAAAGAGTGGTCTTAGAGCCGCTTTTTACACAAAGCAGCGAAAAATCAAATGCTATTTTACAAAATCTACAAATTGTCATTCGCAATTTTAGCTTCGACGACAATCAGGCGCAAAAAGCCTTAGCCTATTTACAACAAATAGACAAGTATTACACCCAAGCCGACAAATTGCGCGAAGCCGACCAAATTCTTTTTAGCCTGCAAAGCAAGGAATTAGCAGCGCAGGAGCGCGAAAATCGCCTCAATCAGGTCAGCAATACGCTACAAGAGGCGCAGGCTTTCAAACAAATTCTTCCTTTGCATGAAAACGACCCCATCTTGCTTCGCAAAAATTGGACACGCCTCTACCAAGCCTATCGCAAAGAAAAAGAAGCTCTCTATCCGCCCGACCTTACACAGTGTCAAGCCCTTTACGAACAGGGATTGGCAAAGTTAGAAGCAGGGCAAGACAATTCCGCTTCTTATCTTTTTACAAAACTACTGACCCTTAAATACGATTTCCTGCCTGCCCACTACCAACTGGCACGACAAGCCTACCAAGCAGGCGATTTTGAAGTAGCCAAAGAGCATCTCGATTTTATCCGTTTGCATTTGGCACAGGATACGAATTTGGAAGCCCCCATGCGTGCGCTTTATCGCGACATGTACGCCTACTTTGTTCGTAGGGCAAATTATTTTCACAAAAATTTAGACTTCGATAAGTCTTTCGCTTTTTATGATGAGGCAGCAGATATTTGCCAAACCGTCAATGTCAAGCAAGATTGTCAGGGCGAACTTAAAAGCAAGATAGAAGAAGCGACGCTCAACGGCATGGAGTTTTGGATTGCCGAGCTAAAAACAGCACTCTACTTAGAAGATTTCCAAAATGCCTGCAAATATTGGCGAAAGGGAAATGCTTTCAAAGAAAATTATTTATACCTACTGCCACAAGGCAATCAGACTTATCAGAATTATGAGCAGATTTTAAATGCAGAAAAAGAACTATTGCAGGAGCAGATGCGTCAGGCGATAGATGCAGCCTTTCAGGAAAGGCAAAATCTTGAAAGTAAAAACAACAACAGCGGAAAAAATAGCAAGACTTTTCAGCTTGTTTCTGCCTATATTTCCCTTACGCAGGATAGCCTTTGGGTAGCACAAGGCTTTTTAGACCAAGCCGAAGAACTTTGGTTGCATCAGGCTGCCGTCTTTTTTTGCATAGAAAATCCTGCCCTTACGCTTTTAGCCTTAGAAGGGTTAGCCGATATGAAGTACCAAGATTTCAAAACTTTGGCGGCAGATTTGGCGCGAAAAGATTTTGACAAGGATAAGAATTGGGAAACAGAAATTAGCAAGTATGGCATTTTTGCCACTTCACTCAAAGGTTTTCAGAAAGCCTACCAACAGGCTTGGCGAAAGGAAGAGATGTAGTGCTGGTATTGGAAATAAAATTTGGCTTGCGCTCGATTTTGGGTCTGGATATGCAACTTTATTCCAACTTAACTTCGGACAAGACAGTGTATTGTCCCTACAAAAAATCTGACAAAAAAGAAAAAGACAAAAAAGATACAAAAAACACAAAATCATAAAAAATCATAGCGGCTTTTAACCTATTTTTATGAAAACCAATCCGCCCCTAACCCTTTATGGCACAACCATAGAAGCAGGCGAACATGCCCTTATCAATATCAATGTGGCACGCCTGCCCTCGCGCACGCAGATAGATACGCCTGTTTATGTTTTTCGTGCCGTAGAAAAAGGCAGCACACTCTTGCTTTTGGCAGGCATGCATGGCAACGAAACCAATGGCATCGAAATTGTCCGCCAGCTAATTGCCAAACAGTTGCTTTTTCCCAAGCGCGGCACTGTAATAGCAATTCCCTTGCTCAATGTTTATGGGTTTCTCAATTTTTCGCGCGACGTTCCCGACGGCAAAGACATCAATCGCTCTTTTCCCGGTAGTGCGGAAGGCTCATTGGCGAGCCGTTTGGCGCATGTGGTAAGTAAAGAAATTTTGCCTCACATAGATTTGGGTGTAGATTTTCATACAGGCGGCGGACAAATCAATAACTATTCCCAAATTCGCTGCATGTTGGGCGTGGGTAGGAACGAAGAATATGCGCGTGCCTTTGCGCCGCCTTTTATTATTGATGCCAAAGTACGTGAAAAATCATTTCGCGAGCATGCCCAAAGTTTGGGTAAGCCAATTTTGGTGTATGAAGGGGGCGAATCTATGCGCCTCAATCGCGCTCCCGTAAAAGAGGGCATGCGTGGCACACTTCGCCTGATGCGCCACTTGGGTATGATAGACGAAGAGGGTATCAAAAAAATGAAAAAAGCCGAAACCGCGCCGCCCTCCATTGTACTTGCCAAAACAAGGTGGCTACGCGCTAAGATTTCAGGCGTATTTCGTGCCTTTGTAGATAGTGGTATTTTTGTAGAAAAGGGACGCTTTATCGGTAGCATCACCGACCCTTTTGGCGAGATGCACTACGACATTCCTGCACCCGAAAGCGGCTATATCGTGGCTATCAATCACCAACCCGTTGTTACGCAAGGCGACGCGCTTTTTCATATCGGAAACCCTGCCTTGTAATTTGACACAACCCCTTGTCTTACAAAGGCTTATCTAAAAATTTAAAACCTGCCATTGATGGAAAACGCTTCTTCAAGAGAACACTTTTATACCCTATACAACAAGCTCATTCACCTTGTTTTGCCTTTTCTAAGCCCTTTGGAGGCAGAAAAAGCAAAGCCATTAGCCAAAAAAATTGTATTTGAGATTTTATACCAAAAAGCAAACCTTTTTGAGGAAATGTCTGAAACAGAGTGGAAAAACAAAGTAGAGGCGATTCCCGATTTGGAGTGGTTTCGCCTTATTTTTTCCTGCCTGCCCGAAAAAAAGGAAAACGCAGCCTTTTATCTCAAAACTTTGTTGCAGTTGAAAAATTACGACTTAGAACAACTTAGTGCCGTTTGTGATGCGCCAAGGGAATGGGTTTTGGAAGTGCTGATGCAACTTTTCGAGCTACCAAAAACCGAAATGTAGTGCGTCTAATTTGACACGAAATAAAATCTGGTTTTTTATTTCAATCAAATTTCGGACAAGGCTGTGCCTTTCCCCTTCCCCTGCAATTTTTAAATTTATTTAAAAGCATTTAATTTTTCTTGAATTTTTTTCATAAGCTCGCGATACTCTGCCTCTTTTCCTACCTTATCGGGAATGACTTTGCAGGCGTGTATGACGGTGCTGTGGTCGCGTTTTCCAAAATAAAGTCCAATCGTTTTGAGCGGCAATTCGGTGTGCTTGTTGGCAAAATACATGGCAAACTGACGTGCCATAGCAATATTTTTTTTCCGCGTCTGTGCCTTCAATTCTTCTACCGTAATGCCAAAAATTTCGGCAACGATACGCTGAATATCGTCTAAGGTAAGCGGCTTTTTTTCTTCCTTCACCACGCCACTCATAGACTCGCGCACCAAATCTATCGTAATTTCCTGTTGTAAAAAGGAAGCCTTTGCAAAAAGCGAAATCAAAACGCCTTCTATTTCGCGCACATTTGTCGTGATGTGTTGAGCCAAAAAATTGACAACTTCATCTTGCAAAAACATGCCTTCTTCTTGCATCTTTGCCTTGATGATGGCTTTTCTGGTTTCATAGCTGGGCAGGCGCAGGTCTGTGGTAAGTCCCCATTTGAAGCGCGAAAGAAGCCTATCTTGCAAGCCACGCAAATCCTTTGGAGCGCAGTCGCTGGTCATGATGATTTGTTTTTGGCTCTGGTGCAGATGATTGAAGACATTGAAAAAGTTTTCTTGCATGCCGTTTTTATTACAAAAAAACTGAATATCATCTAAAATTAAGACATCTAACGCCATATAGAAGTTCATAAATTGCTGAACCTTATGCTCGCGCACTGCCGTTACGAAATCGTTTCCAAACTGGTCGGCAGAAATGTAAAGCACGTTGGCGTGCGGATTGCGCTCTTTGATGGCATTTCCGATAGCTTGTGCCAAGTGTGTTTTGCCTAAGCCTACGCCGCCCCAAACGACAAAAGGATTGAACGCCGTTTTTCCCGGATTTTCTACAATATTCAAACCCGTCGTAACTGCCAAACGGTTGCACTCGCCTTCTACAAAGTTGTGAAAAGTATAGCGTCCGTTCAAATTGCTATCTACCGTCTTTTTGCCCTTGTTGGGAATCGGTGTGGAGGGCGAAAAGAGTTCTTTTTTGCTCAAATTGCCCAAGTCGGAATTTGCCTTGCCGCCTGTGAGTGGTGTTTGAGGGGTAGAATTAGAAGTGCTTTTGTTTTTTTCGGAATTTTTGTCTGTATTTTTTTCGTCAGAAGTAGGATTGTTTTGCAAGTTTGCTCCTGCTTTGGGGTTCTGATTTTGAGTAGTGGCAGAATTTTGAGGTTGCTGTGGTGCAAGGACATATTGCAAACGTCCGCGCTCTCCTAAGGCGGCAACGATACCGCGCTCCAATAAAGGCACGTAATGTTCTTCTAACCAATCATAAAAATAACGTGTCGGAACTTGAATTGTCAAGACTTGCCAACCGTCCGCCGTTTTGGTAAGGCGCACAGGTCTGATGGGCAGGAACCAAGTCTTAAAACTCTGTTCAGGCACTTGACTGCGTATCACTTGCAGGCATATATCCCAGACTTGTTGATGGGGTTGTGTGGTCATTGGGTTAGATAAAGAATGTTGTTTGTGCCAATTTTATCCTAAAAATAATTACAGAAGGAAAACTATTTACAAACAAAGGACAAAATTAGATGCGTTGGGCAGGTGGTTGAAAGGATAGGTCTTTAAAAACAGGTCGTTGAAAGGAGTCCCAAAAGCAGGCAGGAATCTCGAATATAGCTTGTCTGATGGCTTATTTGGCAGGGCTTAAAAAGCAAGAAAGCAAAGTAGATAGCTTCGGGGTTACAAAGTTGCAACTTTTTAAAGAGAAAAAAAAGTGTATTTTCAAACCGAGCAGCCCCACTTTTTCGACTTTTTGCATTTTTTTTTAACCTTACAACATTCTCATTTTCAGACACTTAACGCCTTTTGTAGGAACGCTGTTTTAGATAAGTTTTAATGAAATGTTACATTGCCACTGAAAAAATTTGCATATTTGCCTACCGCTTTGGGAAGGGCTTATTCTTGGTAAAATTTTATTTTTTCTCTATTTTGCAACAAAAAAAAAGAAGCTATTTCCCAATACTATTTTCAAACCCTAAACTACAAGTTATGCCTACCCTCTATTTTGCCACACACAATTCTAACAAAGTCAGAGAATTGCAGCAAATTTTTGCCAGCCATCACCTTGCCCATTTCCAACTCAAATCGCTTGCCGACCTAAACGATTTGCAAGAAATAGAGGAAACAGGGACTACCTTTCAAGCCAACGCCCTGCTCAAAGCGGAGCATCTCTACCAAAGGCATCAAGTAGAAGGCTTTGCTGATGATAGCGGGTTAGAAGTAGAGGCATTGGGCGGCGCACCGGGCATTTATTCGGCGCGTTATTCGGGCAAATACCTGCCCAATGGCAAGGCAGACGACAAGGCAAATATCGCAAAATTGTTGGAGGCTTTGGCAGGTTTGCCGCCAGAAAAGCGGAAGGCGCGTTTTGTTACGGTTATCGCGCTGATATGGCAGGGAAAGGCTTATTTTTTTGAGGGTACAGTAGAGGGGCATTTGATAGAAGAGCCGAAGGGTGAAAATGGTTTTGGTTATGACCCTATTTTTATACCCTTTGGGGAAACCAAAACTTTCGCCCAGATGGACAAAGACAAAAAAAATAGCCTTAGTCATAGGGCAAAGGCGGTGCAGAAGTTATTGGCTTTTTTACAAACTGTTTCGTAAGCGGCGTTGTCGTAACGATAAAAGTCTTCAATGCACCCTATATGGCGGGGCTTTGATATGGTATCATTTTTTTTGCATTTATGCAAAAAAAATGATTTTATTTTCGAACCCTCCCCTATGGGGGGAGGGCAGGGTGGGGGTTCAGGAAACTTGTGCGAAGCACAAATGTAACAACGCCTCGCAAACTGCACCACCGCAATAAAAAATAAGATGGAATCGGATAAGATTAAGTCAGATAAAATGAAACAAAAATCAAAGACAAGCAGCCTACATGCAGCCTATTGAAGGGCGTGAAAAGACTTTTCGCCCCCTTTTTCAGCATCTAAGCCAAACTTATCGCGATTGAGGCTAATTTTATCATAAAGGCAGGGGAGAATTTCCTCGCCTTTGTGGTTTAGCACGCCCATTTTGCCATTTTTCTTGCACAAAACAAGGGTTGCATAGTATTTATTGGGTTCTGATTCGGGCGTAAGAAATTGCAAAGATTCATATTCAAATTTAATCACTTCTTTGTTTTCTGCCGAAAGTGCGCCGTATTTTTTGCCTTTTCTCAAAATGGCGATGTCTTCTCTAAAACTTTCACCATAATCGTATGCGAGCGCAATTTTTGCCTTTCCGCTTAATTCTACAAAGCCGTATTTGTTTTTCTGCCGCACCAAAGCTAAGGGGTGATAAGAAAAAGGCTCTACTGCCTCGGCTTCAAGGGGCAAAAGTTCGCGCTTAGTGGCGTTGTAATATTGCCAAATTGCGCCTTTTCTGACTTTAAAAAGAACGAAGTTTTCACTCTTTTTTCCTGCCTTGACGCTCAACTCTTGCAAAAAAACAATTTCGTCGTATTCGGTTTTGAGCAAGGGCATACGCGCCGAAAGGTCATAGAGTCCGAATTTCTGCCCCTTGCGTGCAATGAGCATTTCGGGGCGAATGAGATAGGTTTGTTTTTCTACTTCCGCCTGCTCTGCTGCTTCTTTTTTCTTGCTCTTTTCTACCACTTTTCCAACGGCTATAAAATCGTCGTAGGCGGGGCGAATGACAATTTTTTTGCTGGGGTCTATAACGGCAGGGTTTAAATCTACAATGCCCCAAAAGCCATTTTGTTTTACTTTCGCCACTTGGCAGAGCGGATTTGAGGATTGACAAAGCAAGCCAATAGGCACGATGTTTTCATATTCCAATGCCGTTAGGGGCTTGCCCTCGCCGCTGGTCAGGGCGTAGAGTTTGCCATTGCGGACACGCATCATGCCCTCGAAACGCTGTGTGCAGGTGGAATCTTCTGCCGTTAGGGTCTTGGCAAATTCTTTGATTTCTTCGTATTGAAAGGGAATGAGTACCTGATTGGTATCGCCTAAGAGTCCTAATTTTCCCTTTACTTCTGCAATTTTAAGTCCGACTTGGTACTTCTGAACGAAGATGGAATCGAGGACAAGGGTATCTTGTTTAATTTTCTTTTGGTCAGACTTCTCTTGGTTCGATTTCTCTTGGGCATCTTTTTTTGGGTCAGATTCTTTTTCGTCAGCCTGTTCTTCTTGTTCAAATTCTTGTGCAAACGTAGGCAAACTACAACCTATCGAAAAAACAAACATAGAAAAAGTAAATAAGACAACTTTAAAAAAAGTAGGAAAGAGCCAAAAATGCCAACGCGCAACTGAAAATTTTATAGCCATGATAAACAAGAATTGAAGTGAAAAATAAGTCAAATGAATTGCCCCAAACATACAAAAAAAGAGCGCACCTTAAACAAAAAAAGCCTTGCTTTTTATGGGTAAAAGGTACGCATGAATTTTTTATAGCATTTTACCAATGCAAAGCTCCCTTTTCTGCCAAATTGCTGATGTCGCCTGCTCCAATGGTGGCAACGACAAGGGGCAAGGTTTGGGTAGGCTTGGTTTCTTTTTCTCTGTTCTTTTGTCTAATTTTTTCTTGTATGTAGTCAAAAGCCTCTGCCTTTGAAAGTAGTTTTTTGTTTTTACTTTGCATCAAATCATAGATACTTTTACTACTAATGCCTGCTAAGGGAAGTTCGCGTGCAGGATAGAGCGGAATTAAGATAGTTTCGTCTGCTAATTCCAAACTTTTGGCAAAACCCTCTAAAAAGTCGCGTGTGCGCGTGTAGAGATGCGGCTGAAAAATAGCCACAATTTCCTGTGTAGGATACAAAGCACGCAGGGAGCGCAAAAAAGCCGTTATTTCGGTAGGATGATGCGCATAGTCATCTACTAAAATAAAATCTTCTCTTTTGGTTAAAAATTCAAACCTTCTTTTTACACCTTTGTATGTACCAACGGCAGCCCTTATTTTTTCTACCTCTTGAAGGTGGGGCATTTTCTTTTCGGGGTCTAAATCCTGCCTAACTGTCAGAAAAGCCGCCAATGCAGCCGTCATGTTTTCTACGTTATGAAAACCTGCCATGTGCAGATAAAGGCGCGGAATGGTAAAATGATTTTTTTTATCTACAAAATCAAAAACAAAAGTATCTTTTTCAACCATTATATTTTGCGCTTCGTAAGTCAAAGCATCAGATGTAATATTTTTGCCTTTTCCGTATCGTACTAATAAAGGTTTTTTTGTGTTTTTTTCTTCTTCTTTAAACTTTTCAAAGAAAGTGCTTTCTATCTCTGCATTTGCCCAAACGGTATTTTGTACCTGCCCTACAAAGGCTGCAAAGCCTTCTACTACCTGTTCGCTTTTGCCATAAATATCCAAATGGTCGGCATCAGTAGAAGTGAGGATTGCCCATTTAGGGTGCAGTTGTAGGAAGGAACGGTCAAATTCGTCGGCTTCGACAACGGCAATGGTTTGCGCGTCTAACTTTTCATTTAGAATCAAATTTGAGTTGAAATTGGCGGCAATCCCCCCTAAAAAGGCTGTTAGGTCGTATTCCATTGCTTTTAAAAGGTGTGCCAGCATCGAGGACGTTGTCGTTTTGCCATGCGTACCTGCTACGGCAATGGTCTTTAAAGGGTTTGTGATAAGCCCCAACACTTCGGCTCTCTTTTTAAGAACAAAACCATTGCGCAGAAAAAAATTAAGCTGTGTATGCGATTTTGGAATGGCAGGCGTATAGACAATGAGCGTCTTATCGGGGTTGGACAAAAAAAGCCTATCTATACAATCTACTTCATCTTGGTAATGCACTCCGATACCTTCCGCCGCCAATTCCTGTGTAAGGTTGGTAGGAGTTTTGTCATATCCTTGCACTATTTTTCCATTTTTATGAAACCAGCGGGCTAAGGCACTCATGCCAATGCCACCGATACCGATAAAAAAAACGTATTGAATGTCGTTTAAATTCATTTTAAATCGCTATTAGAAGTCTTGAAAAGGGTCTGGATTTTAAAAGAGATACTCAAAATTGGAGCGAAGTTATGCTTTAAAGCCAAACTATACAAATCAAAGAACCAACAAGAGATAAACAAGGGATAAACAAGAGGAACGCGAAGGGCAAATCAGGCGCAAATTAAGCGCGAAGGAACGTGAAGACTTGCCTTTTTTTGTCGTATCTTTGTCGCGCTATTTTACCCAAGCATCAAAATTTATGCACCCCAAAGTAGAAGAATTTAATGCCTACCGCAGCGAAATGAATACGCGGATTTTGGCTACCGACAACCTCATTCTCAAACGCATCTTCAATCTCGACACCAACGCCTTTGCCGAAGGTGCGCTTGATGTAAAGACCAAAGAACTTATCGGGCTGACCTGCTCGCTGGTCTTGCGTTGCGACGATTGTGTCAAATATCATATCGGAAAGTGCAAAGAAATTGGACTTTCCAAGACCGAAATTGTAGAGGGAATGGCGATTGCCAATCTTATCGGAGGCACGATTGTGATTCCGCACTTGCGCCGCGCCATCGAGTTTTTGGAACAATTAGAGGGCTAATTTATCTCAATCCAACTTCGGACAAGGCATTGAACAAGGTACTGAAAAAGGCAGTGCCTTGTCCCTACATTTGATTTTTTACAAAAAATAGACAAAATAAATCCATTTTGAAAAATTTTAAGATGACTGCCCAAACGCTTTTTGGGCTTGAACATATTTTAGCCGAAGAGCTAACCCTTTTAGGGGCAAAGGAGGTAGAGGTTCAAAATAGAGCCGTACAGTTTGTGGGCGATAAGGCGTTGCTTTATAGAGCCAATCTTTGCCTGCGTACAGCCCTGCGTGTGCTTATGCCCATTAAAAGTTTTGAAGTAGAAGATGAAGAAGATTTATACCAAAAAGTAAAAAAGCTCAACTGGGCGCAATATCTCACCCCTGACGATACTTTGGCGATAAATTGCTCGCTACAATCGACTCTTTTTAGCAATTCCCAATTTTTAGAGCGCAAGACAAAAGATGCTATCGTCGATAATTTACGCGATATTTATGGAAAACGTCCTTATGTAGATTTGAATAATCCTACTTTGCGTATTCATTTGTACGTAAAGCATAAAACTTGTGTGCTTTCCTTAGATAGTTCGGGCGAATCGTTGCACAAGCGCGGCTATCGCAATAAGACCAATCTTGCGCCTATCAATGAAGTGTTGGCGGCAGGTTTGGTGCTGCTTTCAGGTTGGGATAAAAAAAGTCCGCTTATAGACCCTATGTGTGGTTCGGGTACAATTTTGATAGAAGCCGCCTTGATAGCCAGAAATATACCCGTAGGAAGCTACCGCGAGGCTTTTGCCTTCGAAAAGTGGAAAGATTTTGATGCAGACCTTTGGGAAACGGTCTATGACGAAGCGATGGAAGGCATTGTAGAGGCTTCGCCCTTGCTTTTGGGCGGTGAGATTTCTAAAAATGTGGCGCGAAAAGCCGTAGCCAATGTGTTGGAAGCAAATCTTAGAAATGTCATTCAGATTGAAAATGTGCCGTTTGAAGAATTGCAAGTGCCTGAAAATGAACCTTATGGCACGCTTATTCTAAATCCTCCTTATGGGGAGCGCATGGATAAAGATGAGGATATTGATGCACTTTACAAATCTATTGGCGATACCTTCAAAAAAAATTGGGCAGGCTATCAAGCCTGGGTCATTACCTCGAATATGGAGGCTGCCAAAGCAATTCACCTAACGCCAAAGCCGAAAATTAAACTCTACAATGGCTCTTTGGAATGTCGTTTTATGCGATATGAACTTTATCAGGGTTCGCAAAAAGCTAAAAAAATGAGCTAAATAATATTTTTGTTTGAACCCCCACCCTGCCCTCCCCCCTATGGGGCAGTGATGTTAAGTTCTGTAAAAAAAGCTATCTTTGCATTTTCTACTGCGAAACAAAATTTGGTTTATGGACTTTTCTCTCTTTATCAGCCAAATGCAAGACCCTCGTCGTCGGGTCGGGCAACGCTATCCGTTTGATGCGATGATGTGGATGATATTTCTAAGCATTGCTTGTGGTTATGAAAGTAGCCGTAAAATGGCATCTTTTTGTAAAGCTCAAGAAGATTTGTTTGTTCGGCATTTCAAGCTAAAACATGGTGTCCCCAGCCATGTAACCTTTCATAGTTTGCTGTTTCATTTAAATAGTCATCTTTTTTGTGATGCTTT
>NZ_AUGI01000056.1 GCF_000422585.1 Hugenholtzia roseola DSM 9546 | reverse complement strand
AATTATTTAAAAAAAGTAAAAAGTTCATTTTCTTGCTCTTCAAGTGTAAAGCCTAATTGTTCAAACACTTTAAACGAAGCAATATTAGTTTTCTTAACTTGAGCTTTAAGTTGTATACTTTTATTACTCATTTTTAGCTCCTCTAAGGCGTTTTTCACCATTAACTTTCCTAATCCTAAACCTCTATATTGCGTATCCACAGAATAATCAATTAAACCAAAGTTATCTTCGAAATCTATCCTAAGCTGTCCGATAGGATTTGATTCAATTTCAAAAACATAAAACTTTGTTTCCTCACTTTGCAATTTATTCAAAAACCATCGTTGATGATTTTCCCATGCTATAGGTTCAGTATTGATAGAATTTTGCCTTACTTCTATGTCATTTACCCAATCAAAATACAATTTCATATCGTCGATATTCGCCTTGCGAAGTTGTATCATCATACCATAAAAAACCTCTCTAAACCTTTTAATTATACCTTCAAAGAGGTTTTTAGAAGGTGTATAAACTTGTTTTGCTAAATCAATGCTTAAATTTATATTCTCAAATTTCTCAAAATGACCAAGCCCTAACCCCAACTTATTTTTTGATAAAAAGCGATACATTGCCTTCTGATTTTCCGCATACCAACCCGTAATCATATACATTCCCGTCGCCGTTACCTCATACGCAATCCCACTCGCAGGCACAATCGCCAGATGGCAGTGGAGCATCAAATCGCACATGGCTTGTGCTGAAAGATTTTGATGCAAATAAATGGCAGGCTTGTCTTCTACAAAAGTACGCAAATCTTGATAAAAAGCAAAGGCACTCCCCAATACGACATGAATTTCCTTGAATTTAGGACTCTCCCAAGTAGCCTTAGCCGCTTGCAGACTCAAATTGTGGATATCTGAGCCACCAAAACAAATCAAGACCTTTTCAATTTTTTCAATCTTGCGTCCGCCCTCTGCTGCCAATTTTTGCGCTGCCTCCAAAAAAGGACGGCGCAAAAGTGCGTAGTCCAGTCCCAAACAAAGTTTGGTGTAAGGTTCGCAACTGTACTCTTTTTCTGAAACGCCCCCAGCATGGTTTATCACGACATCAGCCACGAAATGCCAAGCGTGCATGTCGTCTATGCAAACGACCTTCAAGCCTGCTGCTTTTAGTATCTTTTGGTATTCGGTTTGGATTTGGTAGTGGTCTAAAACAATAACTTGCTCTTTTTTTAAAACCTGCTGCACCAAAAAACGCGCTTCCTCCAAAAAATCTTCGGTTTGGGGCAGTACAAGTAGTTTGAAGTTTGTTTCAATTTGTGCCTTCACCGCAGGCGTAGGGTTCTGCACTAAAAAAATGCAGTCAAATTCCTGCCGTAGCATATCTGCCAAAGCCAGACAGCGCGTAGTATGCCCCAAACCAATTTGGGTATTGCCATCGGCACGGAAAAAAAGAGGGGGGAGCAGTTTCAAAATGCTATCTTTTTTTAGTGTGGAAATTCTAATTGTGCCGCTTCGTTTTCTATTACTTTAAGCGTGTGCATAAAACCTTCATTTTTTAGCAGTATTTTCACATCTTCTACTTCTTGGCTGAAAGAAGCATATATTTTTTTCTGCCTATTTTCCTTATTGATAAGCAAAACCCAAGGGTTAGTTTCTATAAAAGGAGAAATCGCTTTAAAGCCAAATATAGGATTTTGAAGATATAAATTTTCATACAAAAGGCACATGAGAGCATAATCAGTTTGGGTATCCATCGTAAGCCTCCAGTCGCTATACACTTCGTTTTCAAAAAAGATAGGGTAGTGTAATCTAAACTGTTCAGGCTTTTTAGTGACGTAAGGCGTTACATGCTCCTTTTCTTCCGTTGAAGTCGCATTTTGAAAAGCTGTTTCTAAGGCACGAAAGGACAAAACTTCTACATTCATACCCAAAGGCAAGCCTTTTGTGTAGGTATAATCTGCCGCCGCTTGTATATGTGCATCAATCGCCTTTTGGATATAGATGGGGTCAAAACAAGGATTATCTGCCGTCAGGCGGACAATGGTGTCAAAATGTTGCGCCTTTGCAATTTCATAAAATCGCGACAAAACATCATCTTCATCACCTCTATAAAGTGCGCATTTATCTTTTAAAAGAGGTTCTAAAACCTGATTTTCGGCATTTATCGAAGAGGCTACCCAAACTTCATTTGCATTTTCTACGGCTTTGGCTCTTTTGATAATCTGCTCCAAAACGCTTTCTTTTCCATAAAAAGGTAATTTAAGCAAGATTTTACCTTTCAATCGGCTCGAACCCATGCGAGCTTGTATGATAATGCCAACTTTATGATTTGCCCCAAGATTTACCATGCTGTCCATCCTCCGTCGATGACGATATTTTGCCCTGTAATAAAATTAGAAGCCTGCGAACTCAATAAAACAAATGCACCTTGCAAATCTTTTGGATTACCCACGCGCCCAAGAGGTGATTTGTTTTTCAGTGAGGCAATAAATTCTGTATTTTCCTGCACTCCTTCGCTTGGGAAGGCGCCAGGGGTAACTGCATTTACCTGAATGTTGTATTTTCCCAAATAACAAGCAAAATAGCGGGTCATTTGTATTACCCCTGCTTTTGCTGCGCCGTAGTGTGGTGGATTGAGGAAGTTATTATTTTCATAAATTTCAAATTGAGGCGAAACAATCCCATACATAGAGGATACATTGATAATTTTTCCGCCTCTTTCTTTCATAAAAGGCAATACTTCTCTAATGCAACGGTAGACAGAATTGAGAGAACCATCGATACCATAATTCCAATCTTCGTCGCTCATCGTTTCAGGGTTTTGTCCCTTGCTGTAAAAAGCGTTATTGATAAGTACATCTATTGATTGTCCCTTTTGTATAATGGCTTGGTAGGCTTCCTTGATAGAAACAGTTTGAGAAATGTTACAATTCTGGAAAAAAATGCCCTCTCTTTCTTCAAAAGCGCGGTTAAACTTTTCTTCCGACTGACCCAATACCCATACCTGCGCCTGCGCTGCCAATAAGCCCTCACAAATGGCTTTTCCCAAATAGCCATAGCCACCTGTAATAAGCACAGTTTTGCCTTGTAAAGAAAATATAGTTTCTAAGTTTTCCATCTAAAAGGTAAAATTATATCTTCGTTGTCTTCTTGTAAAGAATTGAGATGTAAGTTTTGAAACCACGTTTTGTGTGCGTCAAAAGTTTCGATAAGTGCGAGATTTTGCTTCAAATCTGCGATTCCACTTAATCCCAATAAGACCTTATTAAGGTGCGGATTTTGCAACGCAAACCAAAGTGGGATAGCTGCCTTGCTAATTCCTGCCTCCTTTGTTAAGGCTGCTAAGGTCGCTAATTTTTCTCTAATAGGTGCAAAATGAGGCGAAATTTTTTCCAAAGGCATCAAAAACAAGCCTTGTAAAAAGACAGAGCGCACGTGAATTTCTACCCCTTGCACTTTGAGTTGTTCAAAATAAGGTTCAAAACGCCTATCAAAAAGATTGTAGGGAACTTGTAATAGGTCAAAAGAGAGGTTTTGCTCAAAAAGTTGTATCAATTGAGAGGGATAGTACAATGAAAATCCTACTTTCTCTACTTGATTCGCAACTTTCAAATCTTGCATTTCTTTCCAAAGAGCAGGATTTTTTTCAAAATCGTTGAAATCGTGCAAAAGATAACCATACAATTTTTGACAACCCAACGCCAAAAGCGAAGTTTCAACATCTTTTTTAGGTGAAATGCTTTGCGCTGCCATCTTCGAAACAATCTGAAAGGAAGCCTTTTCCATTTTCAAAACTTGCCCCAAAACTTGTTCGCTTTCACCATAAGCACGCGCCGTATCAAGCAAAGAAATGCCAAAATGCTGTGCCACCTTCAAAATTTCGGCAACTTCATTTATAGGCACTTTTCCTCGCTCGTTGGCAATGCCATAATCGAGACCAAATTGCACCGTACCGATACCGATTTTCTGTATCCAATTTTTCATGCTTGATATAGTAAAAATCTACCCACAAAATTCCAGCACTTTTTCAATCACAAAATCCTGCTCGGCTTCCGTTAGCGTTGGATACATGGGCAAAGAAAGGCAGGTTTGGTAGTAAGATTCTGCACGCGGCAAAGTTCCCTTTTGATAACCCAAACTTTGGTAATAGGGCAAGGTATGAACAGGAATATAATGCACCTGCGCAAAAATCTGATGCGTGCGCAAATAATCATACAAACCCTTGCGGTCTTCCACCTGAATTACGTAAAGGTGATAAGCGTGTTTGATTTTTTCTTTTGGGTATTGAAAAAAACAAACCTTGCTATTTTTGAAAGCTGCATCATAACGTGTCGCAATCTCCTGCCTTTTTTCTAAACCTTCATCAGCTCTTTCTAATTGAGATACACCAAGTGCAGCCAAAATATCAGGCAGGCGGTAGTTATAGCCCAAAGTCTGCATTTCGTAGTACCAACCGCCGTGATTTTCCTGTAGCAAGTCAGGATTTTTGGTAATGCCATGCGTGCGCAAAAGTTGTAACTTATCGTACAAATCTTTGCGATTTGTCGTAATCATGCCGCCCTCACCGCAGGCAATGTGCTTAACAGGGTGAAAAGAAAAAATAGCTAAATCAGCATAATTTCCATTTCCACAGGTCTGTTTTTCACCCTTTGAGTCTATAAAATAGCCGCCCGGTGCATGGCAAGCATCTTCGATAATCCAAAGTCCGTACTCGTCGGCTAAGGTACGTACTTTTTCCAAATTTACGGGCAGCCCCATAAAATCTACGGGAATGATGCCCGAAAAAGTACCCTTAGGGTTTGCCTGCAAAAGATTTTCTACCTTTTCTAAGTCAATCAGGGCAGTTTTGGGGTCTATGTCTACAAACTCTACCTTTCCGCCACAATAAAGCACGCAATTTGCCGAAGCTGCAAAAGTAATGGGCGTAGTGATGACGCGACTTTTTTCATTTACATTCAACGCCAAAGCGCAAAGGTGCAGCGCGGCTGTCCCATTGGCAAGGGCAACGGCATATTTTGCGCCTACATACTGGGCAAATTTTTCCTCAAACTCGGCAATTTTAGGACCTTGTGTGAGGAAGTCGTGTTGTAGGGCTGCCGTAACTGCGGCAATGTCTTGTTCTGAAATGTGCTGTTTTCCGTAGGGTATCATGGGTCAGAGTTTCTATTTAAAAGATGCAAAGATAAAGCAAAAAACATACTAAATATTTTCTAACTTTGTTATCCAGCTGTTAAAGCGAGGGCATTTTTCTCTGATGCGAGATAAACCAATTACATCAGAAATTATATCTCCATGCACAATTTTATTGTAGCCCCTAATAATGCGTTTAAGCCTATGGGAAGGCGTTGTCGCTTGGTTATCATTTATCATTTCGGGGTTAGGGTAGTCGGAATTTGTTGTTTCGAGTTCTTTTATCCCCACTAAATCTTGAGGTGGAATTTGGCTTTTCATCACTTCAATATTGCTAAAAAGCAGGGCTTCAAATTCGTGGAGTTGTAGATAAGGGAAGAATCTGTTGCGAAGCGGTAAATTTATATCTGCTTGCATAGATTGTTCTAAAAAATCCAAACGGCTACTTTTATTTGAAATGCTCTGTGCCTCTGCCCATTGTGGAAATAGATGTTTGGCACTTATGCCATAATAGTCTATGAGGGTTGTAAGGTAAACATTTTTATCCTCTTTGAGATGCCTTTCAATCTGTTCCTTCAAAACAGCCCACTTAACAATTCCACCTGCCGATGCTTTGATAAGTGGGGCGTGCAAATAAATGCTTTTTTCTTCAAAAAATGGTCTTAAAGTCTTTGCAGAAAAAGCCTGCTCCGTTTCGCCCTCACAGATGACAAGAAGTCTTTTCATAGTGTGAAATTTATTTTTTATTTAGAAGTTTAGATGTCCTGTTGAAATAATATTTCTTTTCCAAAGTTCATCAAGCGTATAATTTTCTAACCACTCGCTTAATTTTTCTGTTGAAAGTCGTTCAAAAATGCTTTCACCATCTTTTTGGTCGACGGTTATGATGTCTTCGGGTTCGAAATAACTAACTAAGTCGGTGGATTGTGTTGCGATAATAACCTTGCACTTTTTTGCTGCTGCTGACTTAATTAAGCCTGCAAGTTTTGCGATTGCAGAAGGGTGCAAACCCAATTCTGGCTCGTCAATAATAATAGTCTGTGGCAAGTCTGGTTGTAGAAAAAGCGTTGATAAAGCAATAAAACGAATAGTACCATCAGATAAATCATTTACGCCATACACAGAGGAGCTATATCTGCTTTGCCATCTCAATTTTAGGTTTCCATTTTTTTCGGTGCGAAAAAAGAAATCTAAAAAGTAGGGTGCAATGCTTTGAATAGTTTTTAAAATAAAGTTATAGGTAATAGGTTTTTCTTTTTTTATATTGTAAAGGTACGCCGCTAAGTTACTACCTTTTTCATAAAGATAATATTTATCGTTATCTATATTTGACTCTTTGTTAAAGGGTGAATTTTCGCCTGTATCATGAAAGTGATATTTTGCTAATTGCTTTAAATAACTTCGGATATATTCTGCTCTTGGCTCAGTTCGAAGCCGCAGGTTCGATTCTGCACCAAAGGAAGAAATTTCAAAAGGATTTGGCAGGTGAATATTATCGTACCACATTCCTTCTTTGACAAAGACAAAACCAGCCTCTCCCTTTTTTAACGTAAAAGAATAGGCGTTTGTATTTGGAAAATATAGTTTAGTAGAAATTTCACTTGTTACCTTATCTCCTTTGTGCAAGAAAGTATCTGTTCCTTTCAATGCCACAAATTCCTGCAAGTTACGGTTATGTATCTGCTTTAGAAAATCAAAGAAGGATAGGAAATTACTTTTACCACTACCATTTGCACCAATAAAGATATTAATTGAGCGAATCTCTAAACTCAATTCTTTTATAGATTTATAGCCTTTTATTTCAATTTTGTTCATATATTTTTAATAAAATAATAGTTTTTCCAAAAAAACCTCGCCGAAAATGCGCATTTCGGCGAGTAGCCTTTACAAAGGTTGAAAATCGGGGTCTATATGGGTCTTGATAAGGTCGCGAATTTGCGCCACACTAAGCCAATCATTGTTTTTGCCCGAACTATAAGCAAAGCCTTTTTCCACAGGTTTGGCTTGGTAGTAGGCAAGGTACTTTTCCATAATCTCCTGATACGATTTTTGCATCAAATTCGGCACAATGATAAAATAACGTTCCGTTTCAATCGTATTCAAAGAATCCGTTTCGGTAATCATCTCCTCGTGTAGCTTTTCACCCGGTCGTATGCCCACTACGCGCTGCTCACAAGAAGGCGCAATCGCTTGGGCAACTTCCGTAATGCGATAAGAAGGAATTTTAGGCACATAAAGCTCGCCGCCGATGGCTTTTTCTAAGGCATACAAGACCAAATCTACCCCTTCGGAAAGGGAGATATTAAAGCGCGTCATTTCGCTATCAGTAATGGGTAGGAAGCCCTCTTTTCGCTTTTCCAAAAAGAAAGGTATCACCGAACCGCGCGACCCCATGACGTTGCCGTATCGCACTACCGAAAAAGTAAGCTCGCGATTGCCCTTCATGTTGTTGGCAGCGACAAAGAGTTTGTCGGAACAAAGTTTGGTAGCACCATAGAGATTGATGGGTGCAGCGGCTTTGTCAGTAGAAAGTGCCACTACCTTTTTTACCCCCAAACTAAGGGCTGCATTGATGACATTTTCTGCGCCAAAGACGTTGGTCTTGATACACTCCATCGGGTTGTATTCCGCCACAGGCACGTGTTTGAGCGCAGCCGCATGAATGATGTAATCAATTCCCTCGCAGGCGCGTTTGAGCCTTTCGCCATCGCGCACATCGCCGATAAAATAGCGCAGTGCCACATGATTGCCATAAGGCGTATGATGCTGCATCTCGAACTGTTTGAGTTCGTCGCGTGAATAGACTACAATTTTCTTGACTTGGGGATACTTCTGTAAGACCGTCTGGATAAATTCCTTTCCAAAAGAGCCTGTGCCGCCCGTAATAAGTATGGATTTGCCGTTCAACATGAATAGGATTTGATTAAAGCTCGCTTTTCTTCTTTTTCGGAAAAATCGCTTTTCGATACTGCAAGAAAAGAAAAAAGCAGGGAGAAGCAAAATAGGTAAAGCAAAATTAGAGAAAGCATCTCAAAAAGACAACAATCCGAACAGAAACCCCACACAATCTTTGTACCTAAGCTGCTCGAAGGCGGCTATTAAAACTACTTCACTGCCTCAAAAAGGTGGTGATATAGGCGATATAAATATTTTTGCTTTTGCTGTTTTTGATTGGCTCTCGTAAAAAACTTTGTTTTTGAAGGCAAAAAATACGAAGGCGCGAAAAGGATAGGCACATACAAAACGCGCCGCAAGTGTGCTGCCCCTTCCGAAGGCGCAACTCGATGCCAAAGGTTGCCCAAGTGGAGCGTCAAATCGCCTGCCTGTGTTTCTATCGCAATTTCCTCTATTTCGGGCTTTTTATCAAAAAAATGCCACTTAAAAAAAAGATGTTCAAACGTATTTTTTTGGTGTGAAGCGGGCAAAATTCGCAAGCCACCTTTTTCTTTGGGCGTATCGTCTAAATGTAGCCCCAAATTGAGCATGGGTTGAGGCGATTTGAATAAAAACAAATCACGTAAATTGTCTATGTGCCAACCCATTTGAGCAAAATTCTTTTGTCTGAAAGTTTTTTTGTGGGCGTTTTTTTCCAAATTTTGATACTGACTAAAAACAAGTCCGTCCCGCGCTTGTAGCCCTAAAATAGCCTTCAAATCTTGCTTTTCTTTTGCTTTGTTTGTGAATTTTTTTTCAAAAAGCTGCACAAAGCTATCAAAAATTGGGGCTTCAAAAAAGGTTTGTAGTGGCTCACTTTGCAAATTTGCGAAAGGCAGTCGCTCTATTTTTTCTGTTTCTTTTTGGTAGTAAATAGGCAACTGATTGCTAAATTTTATTTGATTTTGAGATAACTTTTTTTCTACCTGCTGCAATTCTTTTTTCAAATCCTCCACCTGTGTAGGCGAAAGAAAGCCGCGCAGGTGCAAAAAACCTGCTTGGGCTAAAAACTGACCTGCCGAAGGCGAAATTTCAAAACGGCTTTTGAAATAACTTTCAGGAAAATTTTGAACATTAGAAAAATGAAGAAAAAAGTCTGAACAAGAAAAAATAGGATAGGGAGTCATGGGATTAAAAAATTAAAACGTATTTTTTCGCTGTTGTTTGCGTCCCGCCGTTGTTTGTGTCCTCACAAATGACAAAACGTTTTTCGCCGTTGTTTGTGTCCTGCCGTTGTTTGTGTCCCCACAAATGACAAAACTCAATACTTCCTACCACGCCAAACGCGCCTGCGGTGCGGCATCTTGTCCCACAAATTCTTTTGCAAGGTATAAAAAATGGGCGTTTATCGCTATCATAGCCGCATTATCGGTGCAGTATTCAAATTTTGGAATAAAGACTTCCCATTGGTGAGATTTGGCTTCTTGCAATAATTTTTGTCGCAATCCGCTATTAGCAGATACGCCTCCTGCAATGGCGATTTGTGAAATTTGGGTTTCTTGCGCCGCCTTTTTGAGTTTTTTCAAAAGCGTATCGATGAGTTTTTCTTGAATGGTAGCGCAAATATCAGCCAAATTTTCTTGCACAAAGTTAGGATTTTTTTGTACTTCTCTTTGTAAAAAATAGAGAATTGCTGTTTTCAAGCCGCTAAAAGAAAAATCAAGTCCTTCTGTTTGGACATCGGGTAGCGGGTAATTTTGTACCGTTCCTTTTTTTGCCCAACTATCTATATGAGGCCCCCCAGGGTAGGGCAGCCCTAACATTTTGGCGGTTTTATCGAAGGCTTCCCCTACGGCATCATCGATGGTCTGCCCCAAAATGTGCATCTCCAAAGGGCTTTCTACCCTAATCAGTTGCGTGTGTCCGCCACTAACGGTCAGGCAGAGAAAAGGGAATTTGGGCTTCGGCTCTTCTATAAAATGCGCCAAGACATGCGCCTTCATGTGATGCACGCCAATAAGCGGAATATCCAACGCTAAGGCTAATGATTTGGCAAAACTTGCCCCTACCAAAAGCGAACCCAAAAGCCCCGGTCCTTGGGTGAAGGCTACCGCCGAAAGTTCTTTTTTGGAAATTCCTGCCTGCTTTAAAGCCTCACTAACGACAGGGACGATATGCGACTGGTGCGCTCGCGAAGCCAATTCAGGCACAACACCGCCATACTGTTCATGCACCTTTTGGCTTGCCAAGACGTTGCTTTTCAAAGTGCCGCCTACCATAACGGCTGCCGAAGTATCGTCGCAGGAAGATTCTATCGCTAAAATGATAGGTTCTTTCATAAAAAAGACAAATTTGAGGATAAACTATTGTTTTACTTTTTCTTCTCTTAATTTTTCCAACTCCTGCCATTCGTCGCGCAGGCGAGCGGCTTCCAAAAAGTTTAAATCTTTGGAGGCGTTTTCCATCTGCTTTTTGGTCTTATCGATGAGTTTAGAAATTTCTTTGACCGACATATTTTGAATAACAGGGTCTAAGGTGATAGAACTTTTGGTTTCTTCCAAATAGGCTTTCGGAATAGATTTGGCATCAGCCACAGAGGTAAGCTGCATGATGTCCTCGCGCGATTTATAGACCGTTTTGGGCGTAATGTTGTGTTTTTGGTTGTGTTCGGATTGGATTTTGCGGCGGCGATTGGTTTCATCTATGGCACTTCGCATCGAGGGCGTAATCTTATCGGCATACATAATAACTTTGCCTTCGGAATTTCGCGCTGCCCTGCCCATTGTCTGGATAAGGGAGCGTTCATTTCTAAGAAAACCCTCCTTATCTGCATCTAAAATCGCGACAAGCGACACTTCGGGCAAATCTAACCCTTCGCGCAACATATTCACACCTACCAAGACATCTATATCACCCAGTCGCAATTCACGTATAATTTCTACCCTATCCAACGCCTTAACATCTGAATGAAGATAACGCGCCTTGATTTGTAGTTTCTCAAAATAGGCACTTAGCTCCTCTGCCATGCGCTTGGTAGTCGTTGTAATCAATACCCTGTCGCCTTTTTTTACGGTTTCGTCAATTTCGTCTAAAAGGTCATCTACCTGATTGAGCGTAGGGCGCACTTCTATTAAGGGGTCTAAAAGTCCCGTCGGGCGAATGATTTGTTCCACGATGATGCCTGCACATTTTTGCAGTTCGTAGTCGGCAGGCGTTGCACTTACAAAGACTCCTTGATGCACCAACGACTCAAATTCATTGAAAGTCAGGGGTCTATTGTCTAAGGCAGAAGGCAAGCGAAAGCCATAATCTACTAAGGCAATTTTGCGCGAACGGTCGCCGCCCCACATGGCGCGAACCTGCGGAATGGTTACGTGACTTTCATCTATTATCAAAAGAAAATCCTTTGGAAAATAATCTAACAAACAGTAAGGACGCTCGCCTGCTTTTCGCCTATCAAAATAGCGCGAATAATTTTCTATACCCGAACAATAGCCCAGTTCTTGCATCATCTCGATGTCGGCTTCGGTGCGTTCTTTTAGACGACGGGCTTCGTCAAATTTGCCATCTTTTTCTAAAAAGTCTAATTGTAATTCTAAATCTACTTTTATTTCTTCAATAACGGTATGCAAAGTATCCTTACTTGTTACGAAAAGGTTAGCGGCAAAAAGTAGGAAACTTTGCTCTCCTGCAAGGCGCGTTCCCGACATAGGGTCTATTACCTGAATTTCCTCTATTTCATCACCCCAAAAATAAAGACGATAGGCAATGTCTAAATAGGCAGGATAGATATCGACAATATCGCCTTTGATGCGAAACGTGCCTCGGCTAAAATCGTCATCACTGCGGCTATACATCAAATCTACCAAATCTAATAGAAGGCTTTGCGCCGAAATTTGCATGCCCTTTTCTATTTGTAGCGTATTTTTTGCAAATTCGTCTGGATTTGCCAAACCGTAGATACAAGAAACCGACGCAATCACGATAACATCAGACCTACCCGAAAGAAGCGAGGCTGTTGTGCTTAGTCTTAGTTTTTCGATGTCCTGATTGATAGCCAAATCTTTTTCAATATAGGTATCCGAAGAGGCGATATAGGCTTCGGGCTGATAATAGTCGTAATAAGAGATAAAATATTCTACGGCATTATTTGGAAAAAAGTGTTTAAATTCTCCATATAATTGTGCCGCTAAGGTTTTGTTATGGCTAATTATCAAAGTAGGGCGATTGGTCGCTGCAATGACATTTGCCATAGTGAAAGTCTTGCCACTGCCCGTAACGCCAAGCAAGACCTGAAACGGCTCACCTTGTTCGATACCCTCTACCAACTGTGCAATCGCCTGCGGTTGGTCGCCTGTGGGTTGATAAGAAGAAATAAGCTCGAATGCCATAAAAATACCGATAAAATAGGAGGTAGAAAACAAAAGGCGAAGATAAGCCTTTTTTCCAAAAAGTGCAATTCTACCGCTATCTAAAAAATGTCAGCCTTATCTCTTTGTACCTTGCTCTTTGTACCTTACTCAAATTCGGGGAAATAACCTTCTACTTCATCTTCGTCAGAATCATTGAAGGCATCTAAATCGAGCTGGTCTATGACATCGGGTATATACTCTAAGTTGGCATTTTCGCGGATAAGGTCAAAAAGCGGCGTGTAGTTGGCGCATACTTTTAGGGTGCGTTCAAAAAGGCGGATAGCTTTTCTACGCAATTCCTGCCTTTGCTCCTCATCTTCGCTATGCAGGGAGGCATCTAAGCAGGCTTTTCCGTAGGAATACAAAATACCGGGGTGTTCGCCTGTGCGCAATAACATCATTTCGTAGAGCGGACGCGCTTTTTCTATTTCCCCTTGCGAGGCGTATAAATTAGCAGGCGTAAGGTCTTGAAAAAGTGGTTCGGGCGATTGCAGCGATTTGAGTTGGGCATAGGCGGCAAAGGGCGCGGCTACCAGATAGAGCATATTTTTCCAAAAAGTGCGCTGAAAATGCTTTTGGGCGCAACTATCGCAGGCATGGTGAGTAGAATAAGTAATTGCCTCTTCTTTTGGCAACCAATAAAAATCAACTTCGGTATAAAGTTGGACGCGATTGTAGTATTCGCATTGCGGGCAGATGCGATACGTTTCGGGGTCGCGCTCATAGAGGGCTTTATTAAAAATCGTTTTACAATGTCCGCAATAGATATAAGCCGTTTCGGGCTTGTAGGAAAGGTCGACGGTGGCGGCGCATTGCGGACAAACAATGGTGCGAAAGTTGTGCCGCTCTCCTTTTTCTTCCATCTGCTTTTCTTTGATTTTCATACGAAAAGCCGTATAACGGTGGTCTATACGACTTTTAATATCAAAAGCATAGACACGCTCTACTTCAATCGCAAAACTATTGCTATAAGGTAGAATATGGTCGGATATTTTTTTGCTTACCGTAATGGCAGGATACAAGACAAAAACAATCTTATTGTCTTCGCGCTCCAATAAATAAATGTCCTCAAAGTAGAGCCTGCTGCCGTCTAAAAAGAGTCCCTTTTCTTCTAAGGTCGCGCGTTTTTGGAAGAAAGAACTGCGCTTTCCTTTTTCATCGAGAAAGAAAAAATTAAAATCGTATTGCGCAAAAGATAGCATAACCGAGTGTGTAGGGGAGAGTTATGTTAAAAAGGTAGGTTGAAAATTGTTTTTGCGGTTTGCTGCGGTGTGCTACTTTTTTTTGTAATGATTTCTATGCAAACCTTGTCCGTACTTCGATTCTTTGGGGGTAAAGAGGCGCACAAAGAAATTGCCTCTTTTGCCCTTGAAGTCTGCCCCGCCATGCTTGTGTGTCATGCGCACTTGACAACTTTCGATTTTACATTTTTTGGGTTTAGGCTTTCCTTTCTTTGCCAATTCCTCCGAAGTTTGTTCGCCTGCGGGAGCGCGTCTGCACGAGCTTAATGTGGGTGCGGTTACGAAAAGAAGCCCCAAAAGTAGAAGAAAAGATAGGCTTTTTGTGGTTTTTGTCGCCAGAAGGCTTTTTACATTTTTATAGAAAGTGAAAAGAGAGAATTTCATAAGGTTTAGCATTTGGGTACAAATAAGTTTGAATGGGATTTGTGTTTTGCCTGCAAACTCAAAAACGCCTTTTCAAGATAGCATGTCAAGATACGATTTTTTTATGAGGTTGCAAAATCATAAAACCAATATCTCCTCTTTCCTATGTGCGTCAAATTTGATAAACATAACGAGCAAAAGCGTAAAGGAGAAAAGCGAAGACCCCCCATAACTAAAAAAAGGCAGCGGAATCCCGATAACGGGAAAAAGTCCGATAGTCATGCCAATATTGACTAAGAAGTGAAAAAAAAGCACCGATAGCACGCCATAACCATAAACCCTTGCAAAGCGCGACTTCTGCCTTTCGGCAAGTTGTGAAATTCGAAAGAGTAGGGCAATAAAGAGCAACATTGCCAACATAGTACCTACCCAGCCTTGTTCTTCGCCGATTGTACAGAAGATAAAGTCGGTACTTTGGTCGGGAACGTAGTTGAGTTTGGTGTGTGTGCCTTGTAAAAAACCCTTGCCTGTGAGTCCGCCCGAAGCAATAGCCGCCTTTGAGTGATGCACCTGCCAGCCAAAACCCTTTTTATCGCTACTTGGGTCTATCAATACTTCCAAGCGGCGGCGTTGGTATTCGCGCAAGATGTCTTTGACAAAAAAATCCAGCGCAAGCACTACCGTTAGTGAAAGCAATAAGACCGTTCCTGCGAGCCAAATGCCTTTGTATAGTTTATCTACAAAAAAAGCAATCACAAATTTTATCAGAAACCAACTTCCTAAAAAACCAATAATCCAGTATAAAGTCGTCTGAAAGGCAGGCAGTTTGAGCAAAGACACCGTAGCCGATTCTTCTTTGGTCAGGCTCACTTCGGGAATCCAGAAGGGCAGCGTCAGCAGTGCCAAGTTTAGTATCGTAACCAAGACAAGTACCCACACTTTGGGGCGGTCTTCTTTTCGCCTTTTCAAAAAATCTATCAACTGAAAGATAAGCACCAAAGCTCCGCCCACGCTGATAAGATTTTGAAGCAAGCCCCACAAATCTTTTAGCATTAGCAGCGTCGCGACAAGCAATCCTATCGCAACCAAACCCGCCACCATCAGAAAAGAAGGCATGCCCTCACGATAAAAGACGATAGAAAAACTTGCAAAGACCAATGCCGAACCTGTATCGCCCTGCAAAAGTGTTAGCAGCGCGGGAATGAGGATAACGGCAAAACAAGCCGACAGGATTCGCCAATCTTTGGCACTTCGGCGCGTCCGTCCCAAAAAAAATGCTAACATCAGAGCCGTTGCCATTTTTGCAAATTCGGCAGGCTGAAAGCGAAAGCCACCTATTTCAAACCATGATTTCGAGTTGGCTACCTCGCGCCCAAAGACCAAAACGGCAATTAGCAGCAAGATTGCCCCTCCGTAGAAAGCAGGTGCAAAAGCCGTCAGGACGCGCACATCAAAAAAGATAATAAATGTTATCAGGATAAAGGAAAGTCCGATAAAAAGGGCTTGCTTTCCCGCATTTGTTTTGAGAAAAAAGGCTTCGAGTGTATAAGTGGCTTCTTCGTTGTAAATGGCAGCATAAATGCTAATCCAACCAAAAGCAACCAGCGAGAAATAGATAAAAAGGCTCAACCAATCTACTTGTGAAAGCAGTTTTTGATTTTCAGACTTAGGCATAGCGCGGCATTTTTTAAAACAGCTTCAAAACAAAAAAAGGACAATCGTACCACAAAGGTATTCTTTTTTGGGTAGAAAGCCGCTCAAAAATCTGACAAGCCAATATTTTCAAGTCAATATTTTGTCGCAATAAAAAGCAACGCCTCGAAGAGAGGCGAAGGAATAGTTTAGCCGTAAAAGTAGTAAATTGCTCCTACTGCCGTCAGTGCTGCCAAAACTGCTAAGGTAATTTTTATCCAACTATACGGACGCTCGCCCTGCACTTCGCCTGTACGTGCATTGACCAAAAAGCGATAGGGCTTTTCTTGGTAGCGATATGCACTAATCCATAAAGGCATCAAGACGTGTTTAAAAGTCGTGTTTTTGTATCGCGTATCGAGGCTCTCTATGCGCTGCGCATCTCCGCCAATTTGCGCTCTGATGCGTTCCGAAATAAGCACCTGCATTTGCTCTTTTGCCAACTCAAAGCCTTCTTTTAGCCCAACTTGATAGGTTTCGGTTTGAAAGCCTGCCAAAAAACGCTCATCAAAATCGACCAAATTTGTAGTATCCCAAGGCTCTAAGGCATCTACATATTGGCGCGGTAGGCTATGCGTTGCCGCAACGCAGACATCATCGAAGGCATAATCGAGCGACCCCGATACACTTGTCCATCGCGTTTTGGTTACGTGTCGCGTTTGGGTATTGCCGTTTTCGTCTTGATAGGTTTCACTTACGGTGTAATTATCGCCACGCTGCCCTGTATAACGGCTATGTGTTTGGCTATCATACGTCCAATAGGGCAAATACATGCCTTTTAATTTTTCGGAAATAGAAGCGCGTTTGGTTAAATCATTCGGCGCAAACCACAAACTTTTTAACCAATTTTTATATAAATCTTGTGCGCTTGTTTTATCTATCTTGAGGGGAAGCAACGATTTAGGCGGAATTATCTGGCAAAGCGTACCACTTTTGACGACTAAGACCGTTCCACAAAAAGGACATTCATCAGAGGTTACATGTTGGGGCATCGTAACCTGTGCGTAACAGCTGGGACATTTTACCGCCGCTACCTCTTTTTTAGGCACATCTGCCTGATGAAGCAGTGCTTCTTCGAGGTCTAATTCGGTTACTTGTGTTTTGCTTGTCGCAATCTCTTGTAAATTTCCGCAGTGCTGACATTCGAGCGCGTTTTTGGCGGGGTTGAATTGTAGGGCAGCACTGCCACAGACTTGACAACGCAAATCGGTTTGTAAGGGAGAGTGGCTCATGAAGGTTTGTTAGAGTTTGTTTGGGTCTTTGTATTCGCCTACTCTTTTTAAGCTCACCCTATCTTGGGTATTGACCTGTGTAGGTTTGCCATCTTCGAGTATCAATTCCCAAAGTAGTGTGGTGCCGTTTTCATCTTTATTTAGTTTAAGTCTGGCAAGTTGTATCGGATTATTTTCGGTAGGTTTTTTCAGTTCCAGATTCGCTACATCACCCTTTATTGTACCACTGATTTCATAATGCGATTCTCCTTCTTTGCCGTAGGTATGCCAACCTATAATACTGCTTCCTGATTGTAATAGGCTGATAGTCAATTTTTTAGAGTCCGAAGTTGCCCATTCCCAAGTGCCATTTATTTTTTCATAGGAAATATTTGCTTGTGCAGGATTATCAGCAGTACCTGTACTTGTCGCATTTTCTTGATAAGGTTGTAGGGTCAGGACTTCTCTCTTATTTTCATTTTTATACGAAACAAAAACAATTTTTAAGGTTTGTTTCGAAAGTTCTTCGATATGAAAGACCCAATAATAGGCGCGTATGGCGGGGTCGCTCAAAACTAAGGTTTTGCCTTCCTGAATATAAGCCCCTTCCATTCCTTGCACGCCCAAAAAAGCGGCTGAACGGTACTTGCCGTCTGCACCAAAGGCGATAACATTTTTGCCCTGCTCAAAAGTTTTTTGTGAAATTTTATTAGTAGCCAGCGAATCGCCCTTGTCTAAAATTTCGAGTAGGGTTACCGTCCATTTGGTATTTGCCAAACTCGAAAGGGCGTTTTCTTGTGCTGATAAGGTATAAAAATGGCAGGTTAGCGCAAAAAGAAGCACTAAATATGATTTTAAAAATGTTTTCATGCGATTTGAGTGTAAATTGTTTGAAGAAAGTGAGGCAAAATTGCTTTGCGCCCAAATGGGTAAGAAGTGTTATTTTTGTTGTAAGAAGCCTATCTTTATTTTTCTTTGTTTTTTTTGTTCGATTTTTCTCTATTTTTCTTTTTTTTAACATAAAAGAGAAATAGAGCGTTCAGGTGCGGTTACTATCGCTATGCAAAATCCATTTGTTTTAAAGCCAAACGGTTGATTTTGCCGCTTTCGGTCTTCGGAAATGGCGTAAGGTAATAAAAATTTTTCGGATTTTCATACTTACTAAGATGTTTTTCCAAATATTTTTTTAAGACTTGCTCTGTTTTTTCGTCCCAAGCATTGGCGCGTTCCCAAAGGCAAGCCACCTTTTCACCTAACCGCTCATCTGGCAGTCCCACAATGACAAAATGCGCTTCCAAGCCCAATGCGATAAGTGCCTTTTCCAAAAGCCTTTCTATTTTTTCAGGCTCTATCTTGACTCCGCCGCTATTGATAATGTTGTCATAACGACCACAATAGCGAAATTCGGTAGGTGAGCGCAATTCCGCCAAATCATTCGTAACCAAATGGGGCAAATCGAGATGCGGTGCAGAAATGACCAAACAATCGCGCTCGTCCAGCGCAACTTTTGTAGGGGCTAAGGTTTGGAAATAATCATCTGCCTGCCTGCCATTGATACGTCGCAAGGCAATATGGCTCAATGTTTCGGTCATGCCATAAGTCGCATAAATTTCTACCTTGGATAGCTTCCTTAGCTTCCTTAGCTTGCTTTCTAAGCCATAAGGGAGGGCTGCGCCTCCTAAAATAATTGCCCGCATCTGCTCTATGAGCGCGATTTTTTCAGGGGTTTCTGATAGGATAGTCTGCATTTGCAAGGGTACGAAGGCAGCAAAATCGAGCAAAGTCGTTTTTTTTAGGTCTGCCTCCCAAAATGCAAGCGGATTGCCTTGCGGTTTGATGACATAAAGTTCCATTTGCGCACACAACGCCCTGACTATCATCATCTTACCACCAATAAATTGTGCAGGAATGGCTAAAAGTGCGCGGTCATTTTTTCCAAGTCGCAAAGCCGCAAGCGTCGTCTGTGCGCTGGCTTGCATCTGATGGCGTGCTACCTTTATGGCTTTGGGGCTGCCCGTAGAACCCGAAGTATGGAGCATAAAATCGGTTTTGCCTTCAAGCCACTCTTTGATAAAGACGACAATCTCGATAAAATAATCGCCTAATAGTGGGTCTTGTGCCAAAACTGTTTTGATAGCCTCTATCTCGTTGGGAATTTGGGCGTAAGCATAACGAAGATGGCGCGTTGGCGTAATGCAGTGTAAAAACATAGCAAAGGCTCAAAGGTTGTACTGTATAATCGTATTGTAATTGTACGATTTGTAGTTTTTATTTTTTGTTTTATTTCATTTTTCAAATTCTTACCAACGTCTGTATTTGCCCTTGATGCGTTTCTTTTTCGGCTGTTTGGGGTATCTATCCATGCCCGGTCCGGGGCGCGAGGGGTGATATTTTTTCTTGCGAATAAGACCATTTCCTACGCCTGCTTTGCCTGCCCAATCTGCCCCCGGCATAAAATTGAATTTATAGCCAATCATAATTTCATTCGTGCTGCCTACTGCACCTGCCAAGTCAGAAATGGGGAAATCGCGTGCCAAACCGAAGCTAAGTCGTTGATAATCAAAACCTGCACAAATCGTAACGGCATATTGACTGCGATAGGCGGCACTGACGCGCACCAAATCGCGATAGGTGTATTGTGCGCCAATTTCAATTTGAGTAGGCGTATTCAAAACCTGCCGCACCATCAACATAGGTTCTAACTTGCTATCAGTAAAATCAAACTGACCTTTGAGCGTAAAAAGAAAATGATTAACGAGGCGCAAATTGTTGAGGTTTTCGTCGTCTGCGGTCAGTCCTGCATTGAGGAGCTGCGGTGCAACAAGTCCGATTTGTACCTTATTTCTAAAATTATAGTGCAGCCCAAAAGCCACTTCAAAACCGTTATATACGCCGCTATTGCCAAAAATATAGGGGTCGGTGGGGTGGCGCACATACAAATCTTCTAAGTTCATGCGATTTAGCACCATGCCGCCCGAAATACCAAAAGAAAGGGTAGAGCTATTTTCATAAGGACCGAAAATGTGATACGCATACGTTCCCATAATTTTATAGCGCGAATGAACATTGACCCTATCCTGATAAAAAGTAAGCCCTGCGCCTGAACGGTATTCATAAAAAGGCATATCATACGAAAAAAGAGCCGTCTTAGGGGCATTGTCCATGCCTACCCACTGCGAGCGGTAGGTCAGATTTGCCGAGCCAAAAGGCTGCAAACCCGCCCAAGCAGGATTGTAGATAAACTGATTGTGAAAATATTGGCTATAAAGTGGAATTTGCTGTGCCTGCAAAGAGAAGGAAAGCCCATAAATTCCCAAAAATAAAAGAAACAAGCCCTTACAAAGGCGAAGGTAGGATTTCATAGAAAAGACGGTTTCAAAAGTAGTAAAAAGCACACCTACAAAGCCGTTAGAACTTTATAGGTGCGGCGGTCAGCGTATGATTTCAAACGCGCCTTTGATGATTTCGCGCGTAATGCCAAATTTGATGATGTAGAAATAAGTCCCCGAAGGCAACACATTGCCGTTGTAAGTACCCTCCCAATCGTTGCGGTATTCTTTGCGGCGATACACTTCTTGCCCCCAACGGTTGAAGACAATCAGTTCATTGTCAGGATATTTTTCTATGCCCTCGATATAAAGTTGGTCGTTCAGACCGTCGCCGTTAGGTGTGATGGCATCTACGGTTCGCACGTCAGGCGTTCCAATGACGCTAATAAAGACGCTATCTTTGGTGATACAGCCGTTGATGTTGCTCACTTCTACATAGTAGTAGCGGCTAATGAGCGGACGCACCATAGGGTTTGCCGTACTATCGCCTTCGATGTCTAATTGTGGAGTCCAGAGGTAGGTAAGTCCGCCTGTGGCTTGCAGTTGTATCGCATTGCCTATGCTTATGGTCGTATCGGGCGTAATGGTAACGGTAGGATTGTTGCGAACTTCAATGCGCAAGACGTTGCTGCTATCTCTAAAACAGTCATTGATGACCAGACGGCGGAAAAAAGTCGTAGAATCAAGGGGCGTAGGCTGATAGGTCGGAATGTTGGTATTGGGAATGTCTATCCAATTTTGCCTATCGGGTGAAGATTGCCATTGATACCTAAAATCGCCATACAAACTCAAACTATCCAAAATTAGATTGCCTTCTAAGGGGAATGTTTCGGCATTTCTACACACAAAACCTTCGGGCGTGATGGCATTAAGTTCGAAGCGGGGCGAAACGGATAAAATTACAACGTTGCTGGTATCGGAAAAACAGCGCGAATTGACGATACGGCGATATTGTACCGAGCGCGTAATGACACCGGGCGCAAAATTTTCACGCGCCGAAACGGTAGCCCAAGTGCCTGTCGTATCATCAAGGAAAGAACGCTGCCAAATGTAGCCATAAGTTGTGGTATCCCCCCCGATGGGTTTCGTACCAAAAAGCGTGTCGGCAAGGCTGCCTTCGCATAAAAGCTGACTACTGCTGATAAAATTGCTATCGAGTGGCTGCACCACACTCACGCGAATAATGTTGGAAATATTAGGCAAACACTCCCCTGCCCTTGCCGTTCTACGAATATAAACCGTATCCGAAGGCGCACCTACGTGAAAAGCCGTTATGGAATCATTGGGGACAACAACCCAATCCAAACTATCGAAAGAAATTTGCCAAGTAATGGCGATTGAGTCATTTTCAGTAGTGAAAGGAATTGTACCAATAATCCAATCGGCAGAATCGCCCTGACAAATCGTCTGTCTGCCTTCTACCAAGCGGTTATTTTGTGGTGTGCGCTTGATGCTAATGAGTAAAACATTGCTGGTATCCACGCTGCAACCGCCTTCGATGACCCTACGATAAAAATTCCTACCCGTAAAAACGGTATCAGGTGTAAAGCTTTGTACCGAAGTATCCGAAGCAAACCAAGTGAGCGAATCGGGCGAATACTCCCAACGGTAGGTATAATTGCCCTCGCCTTCGGGCGGCGTGCCATTGATGACAAAAGTAGCCGAATCGCCTACACAATATTCTGTTTGGTTGGTTTCGATAAAATTAAGCCCAAAATCTTCTATGATATTGATTTGTACGACATTGCTCGTATCGCTGCTACAAGAATCATAGGCGATTCTTCTGAAATAAGTGGTATCTAAAAGGGCAAAAGGTTTGATGCGCAAAGAATCGTCGCGATTGCCCCAAGTAAGGCTGTCAAAAGAAACCTGCCATTGATACAATAGGCTATCTCTGCCCCCTGTGGCTGCATTTGCCAAGATTTGCCAAGTGGTATCGCCTGCACAAAGGGTCTGGAATTGTGTCGGAATGGAAATGACGTTGCTCGCACTATCTACAGGTTTTACCAAACGAATCGTTAGGATATTGCTAAAATAAGTCTGACAACTATCCACCAATCGCCTTCTGACAAAAAAGCTATCAGGAATGGTATTGAAAATTGTACCCAAAAGAATAGAATCAGCCACGTCCCAATTTTGAGCAGAATCCACTGCCGTCCAGAAGCCTGTATTCGGATTTAGATTTGTACTCACTTCCCACACAAAAAAGAAGGCACTGTCAATTCCTGCGGGCGCACCTACAAAGGTAGGAATGGAGTCGCCCAAACAGATTTCGGTGCGCGGAATGGAAATAGCCGTAGAGTCGTTGCCTAAATCGGGAGCTGTGGTAAGCGTAATGATATTGCTTGTATCAGAAAAGCAAGCACTTTGGGTTATCAGACGCACAAAAACGGTATCGGTAACTTCGGGTAATTGTAGGCTCGAAACAAGCGAATCGGCATGCACCCAATCGGCGGAATCTAAATTTGTAGCCGTTTCCCAATAATAGCGGTAGTCGTTAGGGTCGCCGCCTTGCGGAGGCTTAGGCGTGATAGGGTCGGGAAGCGCACCAATACAGACGTACTGACTTCTGTATATCGTATCGGCTACCAAAGGCGCAATCGGATTTAATGCCGCCACATTGCTGGTATCAGGCAGGCAAGAACCCAAAACAATACGGCGCACCAAAATTGTGTCTGTGGTGTTCAAAATGGGTGGCGTGTAAGCTACCGTTGTGGCAGTATCGAGCCAAGTAGTGCCTGCATCTGTGGAAATTTGCCAATGATAAGTAAAGCCTTTTCCTACGGTATCGGCAGGGAAAGTGCCGACAATATCTTGCGGCTGGATACCCAAACAAACACTTTGATTAGCAGGACTAATTTCATTTGTACCAAAAGCAGGCACAATGGCAAGCGTCATAACGTTGCTAAAATTGGTATCACACTCGCTCAAAAGCAAGCGTCTGAAATAGGTCGTATCCGAAGCAGTGAAACCTGCCAAAGCGTAATTTTTCAAATCGCTGGGCGCAGGGGCATTTGTCCAAGCAATAGAATCGTTTGAAATTTGCCATTGGTAAGAAAAAGAAGCGACATCGCCCAAAGTAGCCGTACTTCCAATAATAGAAGTGGGCAGCGGTTCGCCTTCGCAAAGGGTAAGATTGGGCGAAGTTACGTCGTTGCTGCTGGGGCAGGCTTTTACCGTCAATATCCAAACGCGCACAAAGAGCGTCAAATCGGGCGCGTCAAGGTTGGTTACGCGCAAAAAGTAGTTTCCTGCATCAGCAGGCTGAATGTTGGTAAGCGAAAGGATATAGCCATTTGCCGTAGCAGTAGGCGCAATCGGCGTGTTGTCTTTGTACCATTGATACAAATTCCCAACGGCAGGCGGGTCTATCGTCAGAGAATCAGTGTAGTTTGTGTTCTGATAAACAGTAATTTGGCGCACCGTACTGACGCTATCTTGGGGCGAATACGTAAAAACAAAAGTGCCGTTATTGTTTGGTGCAATGCTATTAAAAGTAAGGCGGTTGTTTTCCAAACGCAAATCTAAGGCAGAGATAGGCGAAAAAGTAGGTACAAAAGTTAGCCTATTGCTATTGAGCCAGCAGGTATCTAAGGCAGCCATGCCTGTGGGCGAAAGATTGGTCAGCGTAGCAGGCACTTCATTTTCTAAAAGATTGTTGCCCAAATCCAAATAACGAAGCGTAGAAAGATTGCCTAATTCGGCAGGAATATCGCCAGAAAGCTCGTTTTGAGAGAGATTAAGGCGCACAAGGGTATCTAAGTTTCCCAAAGTGTTGGGAATCGTTCCCGTTAGGTTGTTTTGAGTCAGGAGCAGTTGGCGCAAACTATTTGCAGAGCCTAAGTCGGTAGGAATATCACCCGATAATTGATTTTGGCTCAATTCTATAATCTGAATTTCACCCAAACCGCCCAAAGAGGCAGGAATCGCACCCGTTAGGGCGTTGTCGGATAGATTTAAAACGCGCAACCTTTTCAAACTATCACCTGTAAAGATGGAGTTCGGAATTGTGCCTGTAAGCCCCACATTGGGCAAAATAAGTTTGATGACACAACCATCTGCATCTACTTCTACGCCCTGCCAAGTGTTGAGCGGTGTAGTCAAGTCCCAACTGTTCCAAGACGTTCCGCCGCCTGTGCTATTGTAGAAAGTAACTAAGGCTAAGGAATCGTCGGGCAGACAAAGCGGCTTTTTGAGCGGCTTATAGGCACTCAAAAAAGGCGTTAGCAATAGCCCTATCCAAAATAAAAGCAATGTAGTAGGCAGAAAATAACGTTTCGGACTCATGTTTTCTTCAACGGGGTTTCAAATAGCTCACTTGCCAAATAGCGTGGAACTGTAAAAAGCAAAGCCAGCACGCTTAGTCTATCTAAATATTGGTCTATCTAAGTAACAGTCAGACGCAAGATAGCAATCAGGCACAAGCGTGTCGGCAAATTTCGGACAATTTCAGTACAAAAGTAAGATTTTTTTTGAAAAGTGGCATTTCCTACCTACTGCATTTTTACTGCAAGCAAGTGCCAATACCCAAAAACCAAAAAGCGCGATTTCCGAACTTAGGCACATAAAGCGCGGCGCAATTTAGCCTAAAACGTAAAAAGTCCGCTTTTTATTGTTAAAATCTTACATAAAAGGAAAGACAGAGGCAACCCAACCTTTCTTGGGTAGCAAAGCGCGAAAACTCGCTATTTTTATGTTTTTTTCAATATTTTTTAGTATTTTTTCAATACTATTTAGCAATTTTTTAATTCTCCTTCCTACAAACGCGCCGCCAAAGCCGTCGCCTTTTTGATGCAATCGCTCACCGAAACACCCTTGTACCAGTTCGCACAGATAAAGAATTGATTGGCAAAGGTTTGCTCGAAATCTTGGGCTGCCTGCCAAACCTGCCACATTTTGGCATCATACTGCGGAATGGCTTTTTCCCAATGGTGCAAATGCTGATACAAAGGCGGATTTTTGAGCTGATAAATCGCCTTTAATTCACGATTCAAGTCCGCTAAGATTGCCGCTTCGCCCTGCTGCGCCTGTTTTTCGCCTGCCCTGCCGCCAACAAAAGAGGTAAGCAAGACTTCATCTTCGGGTGCGCGTCCTTCAAAAACGCTGCTGCTCCAAATGCTACCTGCCGAAAAGGGATTTTCTATCGGTGGGTGCAATGCGCCAAAACCGTCTAACTGATGGCTGCCCGAAAGAAAATTGCCAAAATCGGATTTTTTGAAAACCGAATGTACCAAGTTCATGGGCGGATAGTGCAGCTTTTCCAATCCCTCTCGCAAAGACGCTACGCATTTTTGTTGCAATTCGCTGCCAAAATCTATTCCTTTCAAAATTTGAGCCGTAACCTGCGCCGAAGTCGTCAGCACCACCTGTGTAACTTCCCAAGTTTTTTCCGTATTTTCTTTTGTATTTTCTTCTATTTTTTCTTCTATCTCATTTTGTCGCAATTCTTCTTTTTCGTTTTCCCCTGTCGAAAAAAATGCGTTCTTATTAGGCTGAAAGTCTAAACTTTCAGCTTTGTAATTCAAAGTATTTTGACTTTTTACTCTAAATTTTCCACTTTTCAAATCATATTCTATGCCTGTAATGGGCGTTTGCAAAAGAAGCGATTGAGGGGAAAGTTGGTCTTTTAGAGCCTCTGCCAAACGCTGCATGCCACCTTTAAAGGAAAGAGAAGTTTTGCGTTCTGCCGCCTTATTTTTGATAAACCCTTTTAAAATTGAACCATATTGTCTTTCCATTTCTTTCAGTTGTGGAAAAGTAAGCGACAAAAGCAATTCTTCTGCCTTTCCTGCATAAATGCCGCCTACGAAGGGATTAACAGCATATTCGACCACTTCCTTTCCAAAATGACGCGCAAAAAAAGTGGCTAAGGTTTCAAATTCGGCAGGTTCTATTTTTTCGTTTGTTTCGCTTTTTATTTTATTTTTGTAAAAAAATTCAGATAAAATTTTGAGTTTTGTTTTGAAACTAAAAAAAGAACTCGTGAGCAAGGCAGGAGGCGAAGTAGGCAATTTATGATAACGCCCTTTTTTAAGAATATAGCGATTTTTGCTCACAGGGTTTGCGCGTACCATTTCAGCCTCCAAACCTATCTTTTTGATAAAATCTAAAATAAAATCATCTGCTAAAAGCGAATTTGCACCACATTCAATCAGATACTTATCCTGCCATTTTTTTGAAAATAGATTGCCGCCTATGCGTTGGGAGCCTTCAAAAAGAAGATAGGGTTTTTGCTTCTTTTCCAAAGCGGCGGCTAAGGTTAGCCCCGAAATGCCAGCACCGATAATTGCTATCATAGCGATAAGAGTTTGGTTTCTAAAATGCCTTTGGGCGTTTTGAAAGGACAAAGGTACAAATGCCTTTTCTAAAAACAACGAAGACAAGGGGCAGGTAGCATTTTGGAAGTAGGAGGCACATTTTTGTATCCTATTTTTTGTCCCATATTTTTTGTACTTTTGTCAATCCTATAAAAAAAACGCGCTCTATCTCTCCCTGCTTATGCGTTACTTTCTGTTACAATCGTTAGCACGATTGCCCTTTTGGTTTTGGTATCTAATTTCTGATGTATTATATTTTTTCATTTTTAAAATTATCGGATATAGAAAAAAAGTGGTAATGGAGAACCTTCAAATTGCTTTTCCCGACCTTAGCGAAAAGGAGCGGCAGGCTATTCAAAAGGCATTTTATCATAATTTTACAGATTTTATAGTAGAAACACTCAAATCATTTGCCATCACCCCTGATGCCCTTAGAGCGCGTGTGCGCTTTTCTGCCAACGCCCAAAAAAGGGTAGCCCAACTTTTAGCAGAGGGAAAATCGGCAATTTTTCTCACCACTCACCACATGAACTGGGAATGGATTTCGCTTCATGCCAGCCTGACAACGGAGATGAAAGTAATGCCTATTTATAAAAAACTAAACAGTCCTTTTTTCGAAAAGGCAATCTACACCATGCGCAGTAAGTTTGGCGCAGAGCCTGTGGAAATGAAACAGACCTACCAAAAAATGCTCACCCCGACTCAACCTTCGGCATTTATCATGGTGGCAGACCAAACGCCTGCTCGTAGTCAGAAAAAATATTGGACAAATTTTATGCAGCGTCCTACGCCTTTTTTCATTGGCACAGCCATTCTACCCATACGCGCGAATTTGGAAGTCTTCTTCGCGCGTGTTCGCAAGACCAAGCGCGGTCATTACGAATATGATTTCGAACCCGTAGCCGCTCCGCCCTACAAAGAAATGCCCGATTATTCTATCCTCGATAAGTATGCAGAAAGGGTAGAAACGGCAGTTTTGGCGCAGCCCCAAACGTGGCTTTGGTCGCATAGGCGATGGAAACACAGCGAAATTGGCAAAGACGAAGCCGTTTCGCAGGCTATCCAAAAAAAATAACCATACCGCATGGCTCGATTTATTTTCGTACCTTTGCAGCCCCATTTATCTTTTACACGCCCTTTGTAAGTGCTTTCCGATTTATTATGCGTAAAATTAGTTTAGAAAACATCATTTTGTTTGAAAATGAGGATTACCTTGTTTTGAATAAGCCCCCTTTTCTGCCGTCCTTAGATGAGCGAAGTGGCGAAGGCGAAAACCTGCTACAAGTAGTGAGGCGCGATTTGCCCGAAGCGCAGCTCTGCCACCGTTTGGATAAAGTTACCAGCGGTGCGATTGCGGTAGCGAAAAATCCCGAAGCCTATCGCCATTTGGCGATTCAGTTTGAGAACAGAAAAGTGGATAAAATCTACCATGCCGTTTCCAATGGCGTGCATGCTTTCGAGGAAAAAGTAGTAGAACTACCCATCTACAAAGGCAGGCAGGCAGAAGCACGCATCGACTTCTCCGAAGGCAGAGAAGCAACTACCATTTTCAATACCTTACGCGCCTTTCGCCACAATACCCTGATAGAGTGCAAACCCCTAACAGGGCGTTTCCATCAAATTCGTATCCACTTGGCTACCCAACGCGCCCCCTTAGTGTCGGATAGACTCTATGGTGGCAAAGATATTTTCCTTTCCCAATACAAAAGACACTACAATCTGAAAAAATGGGAAGACGAACGCCCTATGATTGGACGCGCAGCCCTTCATGCGGCAAGCCTCACTTTCAAAGGATTAAAGCAGGAAACGATTGAGGTGAAGGCGGAATATCCCAAAGATTTTAGGGTTTTGGTTAAATTATTGGAAGATTACGATTAAGATATGATTAAGAAAAGATAGGGGCAGGATAGGATTAAATGGCTTTTGTAGATGCTTTATCAGCCCATTATTTGCTCATTATCAGCTTCTTATCCCTGCCTTATCGCGCTTTTTCCTTATTGCTTTCTCCTTATCGCTTTTCTGCCTTCTCTCTGTTCGCTCTTTGCTACTTCTCTTTTCTATGAAAACTCCACTAAAAACTCCACCTGTCCTCTCTCTTACCGATTACACCTACGCGCTTCCCGATGAGCGAATTGCTCAATTTCCCCTACCAGAGCGCGATGCCTCCAAGCTACTTGTGTATAAAAATGGCGAAATAGTACATAGCAATTTTCAACACCTTAGCCATTTTATACCCAACGAAAGTACCCTCTTTTTCAATAATACGAAGGTCATTCCTGCGCGTCTTTATTTTCAAAAAGATACAGGTGCGCAAATAGAGATTTTCTTGCTTGCGCCTCTTGCCCCTCACAGTTTAGTGGCACAAGCCATGCAACAAAAAGGCTACGCCATTTGGAAATGTATGATAGGCAATTTGAAGCGATGGAAAGAAGGGCAGGTTTTGGAGCGTCATTTTGAGCTACCCACTCAAAATTTTTCTAAAAATGAAAACGCAAGTGCTTCATTTTCAGAGTCATACAAAAAAGAAAAGCCGCAGGCTCTTACTGTACGCGCTACCTTAGAAGACCGCCAGAAGGGGACAGTTCGCCTCGAATGGAATCAGGATTTATACTTTGCCGAAATGGTCGAGCTATTGGGCAAAATCCCCCTTCCGCCCTACATCAAGCGCGAAAGCCAAGACCAAGACCAGAATCGCTACCAAACGATTTACTCCAAACAAGAAGGTGCTGTCGCTGCTCCTACCGCAGGGCTGCATTTCACAGAACGTGTTTTTTCTGATTTGGCAGAAAAAAAGGTACAAATTCAGGAGCTAACCTTACATGTAAGCGCAGGCACGTTTCAGCCCATTGCAAGCGAAGACCAGCACAATGTAGCCCAGCACGCCATGCACAGCGAACAGATTTTGCTTACACGTGCTAACGTAGAGGCGATTTTGAGTGCCAAATTTATCACTGCCGTTGGCACGACCTCGATGCGCACACTTGAAAGTGCTTATTGGTATGGCGTGATGTTGTTGGAAGACCCCGAAAGTCCTTTCTTTGTTCCCAAATTGATTGCCTATCAGCACAAGGATACGGATATTTCTTTGGAATCTGCCTTTCAAGCAATTTTGGCGCACCTGAATCGCCACCAAAGCGATACTTTGATGGGCGAAACCGAAATTTTTATCCTGCCAAGTTACGATTTCAAGGTCTGTGATGCCCTCATTACCAACTTTCATCAACCCGAAACGACGCTCATGCTTTTAGTCGCTGCTTTCGTAGGTGAGGATTGGCGCGAAATTTACCAGCAAGCTCTCGACCACCAATATAGGTTTTTGAGTTATGGAGATTCTTCTTTGCTTTTTAGGAAATAGACGAATATCCTATCCTACCTATGAAAACATGAAAACAGAACTTAGAGATAGACTCATAGCGCAAATGGCAGATTTTGTAGCCAAAAACGCACTTTTTGAAAAAGAAGCACCGCTGCTGGTAGCCGTTTCGGGAGGGATAGATTCCGTAGTTTTATGTGATTTGTTAATCGCACAAGGCTATAAAATCGCAATCGCTCACTGCAATTTTAGCCTGCGTGGAATAGAATCTGACCAAGACCAGATTTGGGTAGAAAAGTTTGCTTTGAAAAACAGAGTTCCCTTTTTTTCAAAAAAGTTTGATACGCTGCAAATCATAAAAGAGCAAAAAAGAAAGCGAAAGGATAACAAAGAAAAAAAGCAAACCTCTATTCAGGTGATAGCGCGTCAGCTCCGCTATCAGTTTTTTTTAGAGATTTTGGAAAAAGAAAAATACCAACACCTACTCACTGCCCACCACCAAGACGACTTGATGGAAAGCCTCTTGCTCAACCTTTGCAAAGGCACAGGAATAGCAGGACTGCGCGGAATTTTACCCAAACGTCCCTACCCTTCTTCATATTTTTTGAATCAAGATAAAAGCAATTTAGAAGTGAGTAATTTTTATGCAGAAAAAAATAAATATTATTTAGTAAGACCACTTCTTTTTTTAAACAAAAGTCATATTTTGGAATACGCAAAAAAATATAATTTGCAGTGGCGTGAAGATAGTAGCAACCAGACCGATAAGTACAGACGCAACCTTATACGCCACCAAGTAAGTCCCATTCTGCACCAAGTCAATGAAAAAGCCGCTGCCAAATTTGCGCATAGTGCAGAGCGAGCCGCCGAAATGGAACAGTTATTTTTACAGCACTATCGTTTTTTTTACAAAAAATACGTTCAGAAAACGAAACAATTTGGACAAACGCTTTTCAAAATTCAGTATCAAGGCTTACAAAGAAGTAGCGCACCTGCGGCTATTCTCTATCAACTTTTAAAAACAAAGCACTTTTCTTATCATACCTGTCAAAAAATAAGTAACCAAATAAAGTCCCTCCAAACGCCGCTTTTAGAGAGTCTGCGTTTTGAAAGCAAATCTCATGTTTTTTTATTAGACAAATATGAAATTATATTGTATCCTAAAAATAGCAAATCAAGTTTTTTTGTTTTAGAAAAAGCAAATGACAAAGTTATTTTTTTTGATAAAACGATAAGCACTTCCCTGATTTCGATTGAAAAATTTACAGCGTCCTTCCCTGCCGCCGACGCGCCTTTGGCTCTCTTTGACGCTGCCCAAATCAGTTTTCCACTGCATTTGCGCCTTTGGCAGGCAGGCGATAGCTTTGCGCCTTTGGGCATGAAAGGCAGACACAAGAAAGTAAGTGATGTTTTAAATGATTTAAAAATTTCAACTTTTGAAAAAAACAACACCTGGGTTTTGCTCTCCAAAGGTGAAATTATTTGGGTTGTCGGCAAAAGAATCAGCGACTTGCACAAAGTTTTGCCTACGACACAGACCCTTTTAGCAGTCAGAATTGAGGCAGAAAAATAGACGCAAAAAAATAGACGTAGAAAATAGGCTTAGTAGCGCATTTGAAGGCTAACTTTACTAAAAATACAAAAAAAACAAAGACAAGAGTAGGCTCTTTCTAAGAGTAGCAAAAAAAGGTATAGGTTTTGCAAAAGTCAGCCTATTCAAAGGCTCTTTTTCTATCATCTTAAAAACTAAACTCAAAATTGTATGCAAAAAACAAACAAAATCTTGGTTTATCTTCTTACGCTTGCCCTCTTTCTACCCCTCTTGCAAGCCTGCAAAACTTGGAGCAAGGCAGCAAAAGGTGGCGTAATCGGCGGCGTTGTGGGCGGCACTTTGGGCGGCTTGGTGAGCAAAAAGAACAAAGGCGTAGCGATTGCAGCAGGAGCAGCGATTGGCGGCGCGGCAGGAGCGGCGATTGGCGCGTATATGGATAAACAAGCCAAAGAATTAGAGCAGCAGTTGGAAAAAGATGCGACTGTAGTGCGTGTAGAAGAGGGCATACAAGTTACCTTCAATGGGGGGATTCTCTTCGACACCAATTCCGACCGTCTGCGCCCTGCGGCACAGCAAAATCTGCGCGAATTTTCGGCTACCTTGCGCAAATATGCCGACACCAATCTGATTATTCAAGGGCATACTGATAGCACAGGTTCGGACGAATACAACCAAACGCTTTCCGAAAAAAGAGCCAGCTCGGTACAAAGTTTCCTCTTGGCAAATGGCGTAGGGGCGGCGCGTCTGGATATGGTAGGCATGGGCGAAACAATGCCAATAGCCGACAACAACACCGAAGCAGGTAGGCAGCAAAATCGCCGCGTCGAGATTATCATTGTAGCAAATGAGGAGCTAAAACGCAAGGCTGAAAACGGCGAATTGAAGTAGAAATTAGACCAGAACTAACGGTTTGAAAGAACTGTTAGTTCTCTTTCCCTAAAAAGCGTTCTTTTTGGCGTTCTGCACAATAAAAATGCGTTTTTTGAGTATTTCTTATGTAAGATGCCCCCTATTAAATTTGCTGACGCGCTTTTTTTTAAAATATCGTTTTTAGCCTCGAAAACGAACCCTTCAATTAAATCTATACTAAAAACATGAAACCTTCAACCCAAAACCGTCCCTTTCTTTTTTCGCTTGCCCTTTTCGCCCTGATAGCCTTTGTCTTGATGGCGTTTGATAATGTGCCTGCCTTGAAAAAAGTAAGCATCAAAGGCGGTAAAATATCCTTAGATATTCCCAAAAATTTTTATGAAATGGGCAACGACGAAATTGTAGCCAAATATTACACCCAAAAACGCCCCACTGCCGTTTTTACCGACCCTGCCAAAAAAGTAGACATCGGGGTCAATATTTCTGAAACGCCTTGGGGCGAAGAAGATGTAGAGCTACTTAAAGATATTTTTAAAAATTCAGTAGTCAAATCGTATGATTATGTGAAATTTTTAAGAGAAGATATTACCATCATCAACGGACGCAAAGGCGTAGTATTGGAATTTTTAGGACAAATCAACCAAGACCCCAACGCGATTGTGAAGCGAGGCGCGAAAAGTCGCTACCACTGCATCTTTTATACCGTTTCGGATTATCGCATTATTTCCTACAATTTTAATTGCGTAGGTACAGACTACAAAATGTGGCAGGAAACGGCGCAAGCCTGCATGCAAACGCTTAAAGTCAGTGGCAAAATCCGCGATGAGGTGATAGAAGAAGACCCTACTAAGGACAATACCTTACAAACTGGTGGCGGTAGCCGTTAGGAAGTTGAAAGTTTTGCTTTATTTTATCCTTTTCCCCAAGTGGCTTCGAAATTTCATGAAATTTTGAAGCCACTTTGTTTTTTAAACAAAAAAATTGCGCCTTCTGTTATCGAGGGCATGAAAACAGCAATCTTTTGGTTTAGGAACGATTTGAGGCTGCACGACAACCGCGCCCTTGCCGCCGCTTGTGCTGCCTATCCGCAGGTCTTGATGGTCTATTGCCTCGACCCGCGCCTTTGGCAAGAACTGGATTTAGGTTTTAAAAAAACAGGAGCTTTTCGCACCCAATTTCTACTCGAAAGCCTTTCCGATTTAAAACAAAACCTACAAAAAAGAGGGAGCGATTTGCTGCTTTTGGAAGGCAGACCTGAAAGAGCCTTGCCGCTTTTGGCGCAAAGAGTAGGCGCAAGCCGCATTTTTGCCTCCCAAGAAGCCACTTCGGAAGAAATATTGGTAGAAGAAAATTTAAAAAAAGTCTTACCTAATACAATTAAGTTACAACTTTTTTGGCAGAGTACCCTGCACCTGCTCGAAGATTTGAACTTTGAGGTACAGCATCTACCCGATATTTTTACACAATACCGCAAAAAAGTAGAAAATAAAGTTAGGATACAGCCGCCACTACCTACTGCCAACACATTTGGCGAAAATACCTTCTCTATTTTTTCGGAAGTGGCAGCATTTAATACCCAGTATCAACCTTTGGGTATTAAAATTTTAGACACCTTGCCCACCTTAGCGGATTTCGGTTTTGAGGCGCAAGAAGTGGAAAAGGTAGTCAATCCCGACTCGCGTGCCGTTTTGCCCTTCAAAGGGGGTGAAACGGCAGCCTTAGCCCGTCTGCAAAACTATTTTTGGGAAAAAGATGCCCTTCGGTATTACAAAGAAACGCGCAACGGACTTATTGGCGCAGATTATTCGTCCAAATTTTCGGCATGGTTAGCCTTAGGTGCGCTTTCGCCACGTCAGATTTATAGCCAGATTCAAGCGTATGAGCGTGAGCGTATCGCAAATGATTCTACTTATTGGCTTGTTTTCGAACTTTTGTGGCGCGATTATTTTCGTTGGGTCGCGCTCAAATATGGCAACCGTCTTTTTTGGAGTAGCGGCTTGAAGGGCGAAAAATTGCCTACCAATCCTTACAAACCTGCCTTTGAAAAGTGGAAAAATGCACACACAAGACAACCTTTTATAGATGCTAATATGAAAGAATTGGCACTAACAGGTTTTATGTCTAATAGAGGCAGGCAGAATGTAGCCTCTTATTTGGTCAAAGATTTAAAGGTAGAATGGAGATGGGGCGCAGCCTATTTCGAGAGCCAACTCATAGACTATGATGTAGCCAGTAATTGGGGAAATTGGACTTATGTGGCAGGTGTGGGCAATGACCCACGCGAAAATCGCTATTTCAATCCCAAGACCCAAGCCGAGCGATACGACCCCAAGGGTGAGTATGTGGATTTATGGCTGAAATCATAAAAAAGGCGTTCCATAGTATAGGATTTTACAAGCCTATGCTATGGAACGAAATTATGAACGAAAATATGGGTGAAAACATCAGGCTTTTAAAACCAGAACAAAATTTGACCTGCCTGCTAAGGGCAGGGACTTTTTGTTTTTTCTGTTTCTAATTTTTTAGCTTTCTGTTTTTTATTTTTTCTATTTTCTAAGTCTTTTATCTTGCAAGCCTTTTATCTTCCGAGTCTTTTATCTTCTAAAGCCTACGCCGCCGCGTCTGCGCTTCGTCCAAGGGTTAGGGCAAGTTACGTCGCTGCTGCCAAAAGTGTAGGTAAGCGAAATTTCGTGCGAGTTGGCATTGATAGAAGCCAATTCTGAAATTGCCCAATCGAAGCTATAACCGAAGTTCCAATCGCCAAATTTTACACCTGCCATCAAGACCATGGCATCATGAATAGGGAAGCCTTCTGTGGTTTGTGTAAGGGGAAAACCGCGATACCAAAGTCCGAAAGTAAGCGGCTCTAAGGTGGCGTAAGCACCCACATTGAGCTGCTGAAAAGTGCCTTGTCTTTTATACATAAAGTTAGGCGTGAGGCTTTTTTCGCGCTGTTCGTAAGGTGCGCTAAAATTGAAGCGGTAGCCACCATGTAGCGAAATTTTCATAGGCAGGGCAGCCAATCCGCCCAAAGTAGATTCGTTAGGACGGTTGAGGTGATGCACCGAAGCCCCAAACCAAAAATCAGTACCAAAGAGCAATGCACCCGTAGAGATGTCCAAATAATTGACGCGCCCACGCGGAAATTCCTCTGCCGTAGGGTCTATAAAGCCAAAACCGGGTACAAACATATCGCCAAAGGTGAGTCCTTCATAGCCCAAAGTGCGCAAAACATACGTGCCTTGCAGGGCAGGCTGAATGGCTATGTTGTCGGAAATGGGAATAAGGTAGGAATAGATAAGCGAGAAGTCTGTATTTTTATACACGCCTGCCATTTCATCTACTTTCACAATCGCACCTATCGAGCTTCTAACATCAGCAAAATGATAATCAAATGCGCCTGCATAACTTACAAAGTTGGCATCAGTAGAAGGCCACTGATTGCGGTAGTTGAGGCTTACTCTGCCGCCCTGTGTAGAGCCTGCAAAGGCGGGATTTAGGTATAGGGGCGAGGCGTAGAACTGCGAAAATTGTAGGTCTTGGGCTGCCAAAGGCGAGCAAAAGAGGGCGAGTAGGAAGGTAAGTAAGCGGGTATATTTGGGTAGCATGTGTTCTGAATAGTTTGAGAGAAGGTAGTTTTGAAAAGGTAGTTTTGAAAAAGAGAGGCAGGATTTTGAATAAGAGTGCGAAAGCCAAATAAGATGTAAGCAAGTAGGCGAAAGATGGCTCAAAAGGGAAGTTTTGGCGCGTGTTTCCGCAAAACCAAAGCAAGCTAAACATTTTTTTTGGTTTTCTCAAATTTGAAACGCATTTTAAGTAGGTTGCTATTGTGTGAATAAAGATAAAAAAGCGCGTCCGCAGGCTTGGGTATCTTTTTTAAGGTTCTTTTCCAAATAAAATTTGGACAAAAGAGAGAAAACAGACCAATATACAAGTTTTTATACCTTTTTACGCCTACAAAGCAGGCACAAATGCCTATTCAAAAAATGTATAGACTTTTTATAGACTACTGTCTAAAATCATTTTTTTTGCCTTTTTAAGCCTTTTGGGTGAGCTTTTGAGCATAGTTGCATAATATTTGGTTCAAAGTAGGAATAGGAATATTTCGTTTTTGTTATGCGGCTGTAAAAGGGCGGCTTGCCGTTTTTTATTTGGAAAGTGTAGGCTAAACATTTGCGCTGGCAGGGTTTTAGAAAAAATAAGGGCAGATATAGATTTAGCCAAACCTTTGACATAGGTGCTTTTTTAGAAAAAAATCACTATTTTTGTGAATAGGAGCAAAAAAAAAGCAAGCTATCGGCTTGCAAGACCAAATAAAAGGAGGTTAAGCCTTCTAATTTGCCTTTCCATAAAATCCATAAAAAAGCGGATTCTGATACTTCTACACTTCTACTACTACACTTTATTTTGCATACGATGGAAATTTCTCATTTTCCTACCTTTTTCAAAAAGCAGCACCCACTTTGGGTAGCCCTATTCTTTTGGTCGTGCCTAAGTCTGCCCTTGATGGGGCAGGTTACGATTACGCCCAGCATCTCACCTGCCGAAATAGCCGCACGCTTAGAAGGACCGGGTGTGAGCATTTCGAATGTAACGGTAACAAATGCAGCCACAGGTATCGTAAGCGACCCCCTTTCATACGGGGGCTTCGATAGGAATTTGCCCTTAGATGAATTAGATAGCATCGGCTTGGGTACTTCGGGTATCGTTATGAGTTCGGGGCGAGTAGATAATATGGCAAACCCTGTGGGCTTTTTTGCCAGCTACAACAACACGGGCGGCAACGACCCCGACCTTTTTGGAATCGCAAACGTTACGATAAACGACGCAACTGTTATAGAGTTTGATGTTGTGCCTACGGGCGATACCATTCGCTTTGAATATACTTTTGGTTCGGAAGAATATCCCAACTTTGCTCCCCCTAATAGCAGTGCTTTTAATGACGTTTTCGCCTTTTTTATTACGATTGGGGGTACAAAGTTTAATATTGCCTTGCTGCCTGATGGCGTTACGCCTGTGGGCATCAATACGGTAAATCCAGCTACGCCTGCGCCTTTTGATGTGCATTACTACAACAATGTAGGAACAGGGCAGCAAATCCCTTACGGCGGTCTGACGCGCCTTTTAGTCGCGATTTCGGGCGTTACGCCTTGTCAAAGTTATCATATAGAACTAAAAATTGCAGACGGCGGCGATAGCTCTTTTGATTCAGGTGTGTTTGTGGAAAAGGTTAGCTCTAATGAAATTACAATCGATGCTTCTACCGACGTATCTTTCCCCGGTATCCAAACAGATGCCAATGGAAACGTTATCGGAGTTTGTCAAGATGCTTCTTTTACTTTGGAACGCACACGCATTGATATTCCCGAAACGGTAGCCCTTGTCTATGGCGGAAGCGCGGTAACGAGCAATGTCATCACCCCTGCCCTTTATCCTGCTACGCATCAATACCTAACAGGCGATTCTGTTTTTACAATTATTTTTGACCAAGCCAATTACAACAACATAGACAATGACGGTGCAGACACGCTCGATATTTACATCAATGATATTTGTGGAAATCCCTTAGATACTGCCTATATCTATTTTGCAAAAGGTACAAGTCAGACCATTATGTCGCTCCCTGCGGCGGTAAATGATACCGTTAAAGTCTGTGCAGGGCAGCAAATTCATTTTTTCACCAACCAGGTCTATGAACATTATCAGTGGTATAACAACGACCAACTTTTGCCTGTCGACACCCTTTTTGAATATTTTTATACCCCCCTTACGCCGGGTACGGATTCGGTTTATTTGCGTGTAGAAAATCAAAGTGGCTGTATTGCTTACGATACTATTTACATAGCCGTAGGCGTTCCCGCACCGCTGGATTTAGAGGCTGATATTGTACTTTGTCAGAGCGACGGCGATACCATTTTACGCGCCTTTGAGCCGGTACATGGCACACACATGACCTATAATTGGTTTGAAAATGGAAACCCCATTGGCACAGACGACACTGTTTTGGTCATTCCTGCCTTTGGCGACCCCTTTGTGCCTGTTACGCGCATCTATTCGGTAGAGGTAGTCAATGATACTTCGGGCTGTACCGTTACCGACCAAGTTTCGATAACCTACAATCCAAATCCATTCTTAGACATCGGAACTTATACGCAAAGATGCGACAACGACGCGCCCACTGTTTTTAGTGCCGCTCACCCTTCGCATGGCGCAAACATGACCTATACTTGGTATGAGGTTATTGGTACAGATTCTACCGTTGTGGGAAATGCCGCAAATCTGACTGTACCCCTGACTACCAATGGCTTAGTTCCAACGACGGCAATGTATCGAGTAATTGCGCTCAATAATGTTACAGGTTGTGAAAATACGGATACGGTTTCTGTTACGGCTTTTCCAAATCCAATTGCAGAAATTACCTTTAATAACAATTCAGAAACGCAAATTTCTTT